>JANNKR010000354.1:0-4785 GCA_031396395.1 Betaproteobacteria bacterium | reverse complement strand
TCGATCTGGATCCACTCGCGTGTGCTCGCCATGCCGCCCGGCGCAAACGCCACGACGTTGTCCCGCGAAAATTTCAACTCCGTCGTGGTCGCTACCGGCAGCCGCAGGCCGACGCCGCTGCCGCTGATGCAGGCAAACATCCTGTCGGCGATGTAGTAGGCGTCGAGGCTGTTGATCGTCTTGGCACTGACGCCGGGGATCGTGAGCAGCAGGAGATCAAGCTGGGCCTTGCGGCGGGACTGGGGGGTGTCGGTGGTCATGGGAACACGGTCATGTCGCTTCAACCGCAATCGTCCCGCCCGTTCGCGCAGACGCATACAGCGCGTGGGCAAGCGCGATGCTGCGCCGGCCCTCGCGCCCGTCGCAGGCCGGACGTCGCTTGTGCTTCAGCGCCGCGACGAAGTCCTCCACCACGCGACGGTGCGGCGTGGCGTCGGCCACCACTGCCGTGGACGCGCTCTTTGACGCGCTGGTCAACGTGGCGCCGTCCACGTGACCACTCTTCAGGTCCCAGCCAGCAATGCGGTCGTGCTCGAGGACCAACGTGCCTTCGGTGCCGCTGATCTCGACGCGGCGCGGGTAGCCGGGCCACGCGGCCGTCGTCGCCTGGAAGGTGCCCAGTGCTCCCGACGCGAACACCATCGACGCGACCAGCGTGTCCTCCACGTCGATCGCATGCAATTCGGTGGCCGCCTGCGCCTGCACCTCCTTAACGTCGCCCAGCAGATACAGCAGCAGGTCAATGGTGTGAATGCCCTGGTTCATCAGCGCGCCGCCGCCGTCGAGCGACGGCGTGCCGCGCCACGCGGCGCTGCGGTAGTACTCGGGGGTCCGGTACCACTTCACCCGTGCATCCACCAACAGCACCCGGCCAAGCCGGCCGGCCGCGATGGCCTCCCGCGCTTCACGAAACGCCGGCGTGCACCGATCCTGGAAGAAGAGGCCAAGTGAGACACCGGCGCGCTCCACGGCCCCGATGGCCGCATCCACGCGCTCGAGCGTCACGTCGAGCGGCTTCTCGCACAGCACATGGCAACCCCGGGCGGCGGCGAGCGCAATCTCGTCGGCATGCACGCCGGAAGGCGAGCCGATGCAGACGATGTCGAGCGGCGTCTGGTCGAACAGCGCTGCGAGCGAAGGGGCCGCGATGAGGCCGTCCCTGGCAGCAAGGGCGCCGACCTTGGCCGCGTTGGGGCCGCACACGCCAACCGCCTGCAGGTCAGGCACCCCCTGCACAGCCCGGATATGGGTGTCGGTGATGTTGCCGCCCCCGGTGAATCCCACGCGCATCATCACCAGTGGCCTCGTTCATTGGTCGGGGTGACAGGATTTGAACCTGCGACATCCTGGTCCCAAACCAGGCGCGCTACCGAGCTGCGCTACACCCCGAAGCCCTCTATCTTACCCGTTGCGCTCCGGCGCCGCCACGCGCGCTATCGCTCGATCTGCCTCGCCGCGGTCGGCAAGGGCACCCACGCACAGCGAAACCAGCACGGTGGCGACCATTTCACGCGTGGCGCGGCCCCTCGCGACAAGTGCGCGGCGCGATCAGGCCGCGACGTCAAATCCGGCATCCTCGATGGCCACGCGCAGCGCGGGCACGTTGGTACGCGTCGCATCGAACGTGACGGTGGCCGTGCCGGGAGTCAATGTGACATCGGCCTCAGACACGCCGGGCACCGCTTTCAGCACGCGCGTGACGCTGGCGACACAGCCGCCGCAGGTCATGCCTTCGATACGCAAGGTGGTAGTTTCCATGTTGTCTCCCTCAGTGTTGATCATGCTTGCGGACGCCAGCGCTTCAGCAACAATGCATTGCCAACGACGGACACCGAACTGGCGGCCATCGCCGCACCCGCGATCACCGGGTTGAGCATACCGAAAGCAGCCAACGGAATCCCCAGCACGTTATACGCAAACGCAAAGAACAGATTCTGCCGGATCTTGGACAGCGTGGCGCGCGACAGCATGATCGCGTCGACGACGGCGTTGAGATCGTCGCGCATCAGCGTGACGTCGGAGGCCTCGACCGCGATGTCCGTGCCCGCGCCCATCGCGAAACTGACGTCCGCCGCGGCCAGCGCCGGCGCATCGTTGACGCCGTCGCCGACCATGCCGGTGACGATGCCGCGCGCATGCATCGCGCGTACCAATGCAGCCTTGCCTTCGGGCGACACGCCAGCTTCGTAGGCCGTGATGCCGACCGCCTCGGCCACCGCGCGCGCGGTGCCGCGGTTGTCGCCGGACAGCATCACGACGTCAATCCCGGCCTCGCGCAACCGCGCCACCGCCCGCGCCGACGTCGGCCGAACCGCGTCCGCAAGCGCGATCCAGCCAATCAGTTGCTGGTCGCGCGCCACGCCCACCACCGTGTTGCCCTGCGCCAGCATCGGGGCGATGCGGTCGAGTTCCGCCGCCACGCCATGTTCCAGCAGGAAGGCCGGCGACCCCAGCCGCATCGTGCCCGCGCGCGAGGCCAATCGGCCCGCCACGCCCTTGCCGGGCACCGCCACGAACTCCAGCACCGGCTCGACTGTCATCGCCTGCGCCGCGGCGCGCACCGCCAGGGCAAGAGGATGGCCGGAGCCCGCTTCCAGGCTGGCCGCAACGGCCAGCACGTCGTCGCGCGTGGCATCGGCCGCCGGCAGCACGGCGGTGACCTCGGGGCGCCCCTGCGTCAGCGTACCGGTCTTGTCGACGAACAGCATCTTCAGCTTGCCTGCGCTTTCCAGCGCCGCCGCGTTGCGGATGAGGATGCCGGAGCGCGCGCCGCGGCCGGTGCCGACCATGATGGCGGTCGGCGTGGCAAGACCCAGCGCGCAGGGACAGGCGATCACCAGCACCGCCACGGCGTGGACAAGCGCCTTCGTCGCATCGCCAACGATCCACCATGTGGCAATGAACGCGACCACCGCAATCGCGACGACCACCGGGACGAACACGCCGGCCACCTGATCCGCCAGGCGCTGAATCGGCGCCTTCGATCCTTGCGCCTGCGCCACCAGGCGCACGATGCCGGACAGCAGCGTGGCACTGCCCACGCCGGTGGCCTCGCATTGCAGCAGTCCATCCTGGTTGAGCGTGCCGGCATAGATGCGATCGCCCGCCTGCTTGACGATCGCCCGGCTCTCGCCGGTGAGCATGCTCTCGTCCACGCTCGACGAACCTTCGCGCACGACGCCATCCACGGGGATCGCCTCGCCCGAACGCACGGCAAAGCGCGCCCCGGCCGCCAACTCGGCCAGCGGCACATCGACGACCACGCCGTCGCGCACCAGGTGCGCCGTCTTCGGCTGCAATCGCAGCAGGCCTTCCAGCGCAGCCGACGTCCCGCTGCGCGCGCGCGCCTCCAGCAGCTTCCCCAGCAACACCAGCGTGATCACGGCCGCGCTCGCTTCGAAATAGACGTGCTGATGCGTCAGCGCGAAGAGCGTGACGATGGCGCTGAATGCATACGCCATCGTCGTGCCCAGCGCGACCAGCACATCCATGTTGGCGCCGCCGCCACGCAACGTGTTGAATGCGCCGACATAGAACCGCCGGCCGATCCAGAACTGCACGGGCGTGGCCAGCACCAGTTGCAGCCAGCGCGGCAGGAGATCCGCGTGATTCATGCCGAGCCAATCACCGTTCGCGAGCATCGGCACCATCTGTGCGAGCAGCGGCGCGGTCAGCACGGCGGCAATGATGAAGTCGCGCTTCGTGGCGGCGTATTCCGCGGCCTTGCGCGCTTCATCGCGCTTGCGGTCGGCCTCGACGTCCTGCCGCAGCGTGGCGCCGTAGCCCGCGCGCGCCACCGCCGCGATCAGCTGTTCGACCGACGCCGCCGCGGGGTCGAATCCGACAGCCGCGATTTCCGTGGCGAAATTGACGGTGGCATGCACGCCGGGCACGCGATTGAGCGTCTTCTCGATCCGTGCCGCGCACGCCGCGCACGTCATGCCCGTCAGGCCCAGTTCGGCCCGCTGCTCAACTGGCGTGATCGTCGCGGTATTCATCGGAGCCCGGCGCGGTCAGCCCTCGCGCTTCAGTTGCGGGAACAGGATCACGTCGCGGATCGACGGCGCGTTGGTCAGCAACATCACGATGCGGTCGATGCCGATGCCCTCGCCCGCCGTGGGCGGCAGGCCGTATTCCATCGCGCGCAAATAGTCGGCGTCGAAATACATCGCCTCCTCGTCGCCTGCGGCCCGTGCATCCGCCTGCGACTGGAACCGCGCTGCCTGGTCCTCCGGGTCGTTCAACTCCGAGAAGCCGTTGGCCATCTCGCGCCCGGTGATGAACAATTCGAAGCGATCGGTGACGGCCGGATTGGCATCGTTGGCGCGTGCCAGCGGCGACACGTCGGTTGGATGCGCGACGATGAACGTTGGCTGGATCAGTTTTGATTCGGTGCCGGCCTCGAAGAGCTTCAGCTGCAGCATGCCAAGACCATCGGTGGCGTAGACCTCCGTACCCGAGCCGGCCAGCGCCGTCTTGAGATACTCGGGCCGCGCGAGGTCGGCCAGCGCGTGCTGCGGATTGTATTGATGGATCGCCTGCGCCATCGTCAGCCGGTCGAAGGGCTTGCCGAGGTCGATGGCCGCGCCCTGGTAGTCG
Organism: Betaproteobacteria bacterium; assembly: GCA_031396395.1. Lineage (GTDB taxonomy): Bacteria > Pseudomonadota > Gammaproteobacteria > Burkholderiales > Casimicrobiaceae > VBCG01. The sequence continues at coordinate 186 of JANNKR010000354.1, read as the reverse complement.
AGCAGCGTCGTACCCAGCACCTTGGTTGCGACATCGCGCAGCAGCGCTTCGGTGAGGTCCATCAGGTAGTGATAGTCCTGATAGGCCTCGTAGAACTCCAGCATCGTGAACTCGGGGTTGTGCCGGGTGGAGATGCCCTCGTTGCGGAAGTTGCGGTTGACCTCGAACACTTTTTCCATGCCGCCG
>JANNKR010000296.1:0-13725 GCA_031396395.1 Betaproteobacteria bacterium | reverse complement strand
CCGCGCGGGGCGGGCGCCTTGGAGCCGCGTGCTCGCCGCGGGTGTGGTCAAAAACAGGGGGGTCGTGGGTTGACCCCCCTGTTTTTGGCCGTCACCCGCCCGAGCACACGCTTTGCGGCGACGAAGCCCGCCCCGCGCGGCCCCCCGCTTAGCGCGCCGACGCCAAACCGTACCCCACCCAAGGCAACGCCCACCGCACACCGCGGCGACGCTGAACAGAACCCCACCCAATGCGAGGCCCCACCGCTCGCCGTAGCGACGCTGAAAAAGTGGTCCGCTGAAAATGCGCCCCACCACTCAACGCAACAGCCCCAGCGTGGCCTGCGTGAGCGCGCTATCGAGCCGCGCGTACTCCAGCACGACGTTGAAGTGATGCATGTCCGCGATGAACATCGGTGCCGCCGCGGGTCGCCGCACCTGCGGCCACGCCTCCCACAGCAGATCGGATTGCCGCAGGAATTCCGACGTCTCGGCCGCGCCGCACGCAATCAACAGCGGCGCATCGGTGGTCGGCGCAAAGTTGACCGGCGACATCCGCGCCGCCGAGTCGACGTCGAGCTTCAGGTCGTTGTTGAATGAGAAGTGCACGAGCGGTGCCAACTCATGGACGCCCGACAACGTGACGCCACCGACCATCGGCGCATGCGCCAATCCAAGCGCGCGCCAATCGGTGCAGAACATCATCGCGGCCAGATGGCCACCCGCGGAGTGTCCGCCCACGACCACGTTGCCGACATTGGCGCCATGCGCGGCCCCTTCGCGCACGACCCAGAGCATCGCGCGCCGGCATTCGTCGACGATGTGCGCGATCGACACCGCCGGGCACAGGTCGTAATTCACCACCGCCACCGCGAGGCCCTGCTCCACGAAGGGTCCGGCCACGAAGCTGTGATCGCTCTTGTCGAGCGCCCGCCAGTAGCCGCCATGAATGAACACGAACGTGCCCAACGGCGTCGTTTCCGGCAGGAACAGGTCCAGCGTTTCCAACGGACCCGGGCCATAGCGCAGGTCGAGGCGATTCCGGTAGCGGGCGCGCGTCGCTGCCGACTCGGCCGCGAAACGCGCGAAGAACTGCGGATGGTCGGGCACCGCGGCGCGGTTGTTGTAGCCGCGCTCTACGAATTCCGGCGTGTACTGGGGAGCCTTCATGGTGCCTCCGCGCTTAAGGGAATGAGGGGCACCGGCGAAGGCCGTCCCGCAATGGGGCCTTCGACGCGGCGGGGTGCGCTACTCGGCGTCGGGCTGGCGCGCCGGCTCGGCCTGCGCGAACGCCGGCAGGGCGAGGCAGGCCGCCTCGATGCGCAACAACGTCGGAAAGGGCGTGACGTCCACGTCGAAGCGGCGGGCATTGGCCATCTGCGGCACCAGGAACACGTCCGCAAGCGTGGGCGTGTCGCCGTCGCAGAACCGGCCCGTTGCGCCGTCGCGTGCCAGCTGCATTTCCAGCGCCGCGAGGCCCTCGTGTACCCAGTGCCGGTACCAGATGTCCTTGTCCGCATCGCTGACATGCAGCGTGTGCTTCAGATACTTCAGTACCCGCAGGTTGTTCAGCGGATGAATGTCACACGCCACCGCCAGCGCGATCGCACGTACCCGCGCCCGTGCCACCGCCCCGGCAGGGAGCAGTGGTGGCAATGGATGGGTTTCGTCGAGATATTCGATGATCGCCATGGACTGCGTCAGCACGCTGCCGTCGTCGATGGCCAATGCCGGCACCAGGCCCTGCGGGTTGAGCGCGAGATAGGCAGTGTCGCGCTGCGCGTCGTTGCGCAAATGGACGAAGGTCCGGTCCGGCGCGAGGCCCTTCAAATTGAGCGCAATGCGGACCCGATACGCCGCCGACGACCGGAAGTAGTCGTAGAGCTTCATCAGAACGCCGCGATACCGGTCTGCGCGCGGCCGAGGATCAGTGCGTGGACGTCGTGCGTGCCTTCGTAGGTATTGACGGTCTCGAGGTTCAGCACGTGGCGGATCACGTGAAATTCGTCGACGATCCCATTGCCGCCATGCATGTCGCGGGCCACCCGTGCGATGTCGAGCGACTTGCCGCAGGAATTGCGCTTCATGATCGACGTGATCTCCGGGGCCGCGATCCCCTGATCCTTCATCCGGCCCAGGCGCAGGCAACCCTGCAGCCCCAGCGTGATCTCCGTCATCATGTCCGCAAGTTTCTTCTGGACCAACTGGTTGGCGGCAAGGGGCCGGCCGAACTGGTGCCGGTCCATCGTGTACTGGCGGGCGGCATGCCAGCAGAATTCCGCCGCGCCCAGCGCACCCCAGGCGATGCCGTAGCGCGCGCTGTTCAAGCACTCGAAGGGCCCCTTTAGGCCCTGCACATTGGGCAGCAGGTTTTCCTCGGGGACGAACACGTCGTCCATCACGATCTCGCCCGTGACCGAGGCACGCAGCGAGAATTTGCCCTCGATCTTGGGGGTCGACAGACCCTTCATCCCGCGCTCAAGTATGAAGCCGCGGATGATCCCCTGGTCGTCCTTGGCCCACACGATGAACACGTCCGCGATCGGTGAATTGGAGATCCACATCTTGGCGCCCGACAGGCTGAACCCGCCGGCCACGCTCTTCGCGCGCGTGATCATCGAGCCCGGGTCGGAGCCGTGGTTGGGTTCGGTGAGGCCGAAGCAGCCGATCCATGCGCCCGCCGCCAGCTTCGGCAGATACTTGCGCCGCTGCGCCTCGCTGCCGAAGGTGTAGATCGGGTACATCACGAGTGAACTCTGCACGCTCATCATCGACCGGTAGCCGGAGTCGACGCGCTCGATTTCGCGCGCGATCAGCCCGTAGCAGACGTAGTTGAGGCCGGCGCCGCCATACTCGGGCGGCAGCGTGACGCCCAGCAGACCCAGCGCGCCCATCTCCGGGAAGATCGCAGGGTCCGTCTTCTCGTGCCGGAAGGCCTCCTTGATGCGCGGCATGAGTTTATCCTGCGCATAGGCATGGGCCGCATCGCGCACCATGCGCTCGTCCTCCGCCAGCTCGCTGTCGAGAAGCAGCGGATCGTCCCACTTGAAGACGGGCTTGGCCCTGGCTTGCAGGCGTTCGGGTGCGTTCATCAGAAACTCCGGGGTGCGGTCGCGACGCATTGACGTCGGCGAACCTGGAACGGGAATTATGCCCGACCTTGGTGGAAGCTCTTCAAGGATCGGGGATGACGGCAGTGGCCTCGATCTCGACCCGCGCGCGGTCTTCGATCAGCGCCGTCACCTCCACCGCGGTCATCGCGGGAAAGTGCCGCCCCATCACTTCGCGGTAGACGGCGCCCAGCGCCTGATAGCTCGCGATGTACTCGCGCTTGTCGACGACGTACCACGTCATCCGCGCGACGTGCTCTGGTCCGGCGCCCGCCTCGCGCAGCACGGCCACGACGTTGCGCAACGCCTGTCGCGCCTGGGCCGCGAAATCGTCGGTCTCGAACTGCTGCTGCGCATTCCAGCCGATCTGGCCACCGACGAACACCATCGTGCCACGCGCTGCCACGCCGTTGGCGTAGCCCTTGGGCGGCGTCCATCCCGTTGGGGAGAGGGTCCGCCAGTTGCCATTGCTCATCGGGTCGTCCTTTCGGATTCGCTCTCGCGCGCCCATTCGCGCAGCCGGAAGCGCTGCAACTTGCCGGTTTCGGTGCGGGGCAACGCGGGCACGAACTCGATCGCACGCGGGTACTTGTAGGGCGCGATCGTGGCCTTCACGAAGTCCTGCAGCGCCTTCGCCATCGCGGCGTCGCCGACGTGACCGGCCTTCAGCGCCACGAAGGCCTTGACGATCTGGCCGCGCTCGGCGTCGGCCACGCCGACCACGCCGCATTCGGCCACCGCGGCATGCAGCAGCAGCGCGCCTTCCACCTCCGGCCCGCCGATGTTGTAGCCGGCGCTGACGATCATGTCGTCGGTGCGGGCCTGGTAGACGAAGTAGCCGTCCGCGTCGACCAGGTAGGCATCGCCCGTGTAGTTCCAGCCGTCCTGCACATACAGCGCCTGCCGATCATCGGCCAGGTAGCGACACCCGGTGGGACCCTTCACCGCGAGCCTGCCCACCTGTCCGACCGGCAGCGGATATCCCGCCGCATCCATCACGCAGGCCCGGTAACCCGGCACCGGCTTGCCGGTGGCACCGGCACGGGCGTTCGCCTCGTCGTGGGAAATGAAGATGTGCAGCAATTCGGTGGCGCCGATGCCGTCGATCAACTCGACCCCGGTCGCGTCCTTCCACAGCGCGCGCGTGGCCGCCGGCAGCGCCTCGCCCGCTGACACGCACTTGCGCAACGACGACAGGTCATGCTCGCGGGCGCGCGGCGCCATGGCCCGGTAGGAGGTGGGCGCGGTGAAGAGAATCGTCGCGCGGTGTTCGGCGATAGCGGGCAGCAATACGTCGGGCGACGGCTTTTCAAGCAGCAACGTGGCCGCGCCGCAACGCATTGGAAACAGCAGGAGGCCGCCCAATCCAAACGTGAACGCGAGCGGCGGACTGCCGGTGAAGATGTCATCGGCCGTGCAGCGCAACGTGGATTGCGGCCAGCAGTCGCAGCAGGCCAGCAGGTCGCGATGAAAGTGCATCGTGCCCTTGGGTGTGCCGGTGGTGCCGGACGTGAATGCGATCAGCGCCGTGTCGTCCGCTGCCGTCCGCACACTGTCGAAGAACGACGGCTTGGCCGCAGCGAGGGCTTCGACACCGTTCGGCTCCGCGCTCGCGAACAACGCGACCGTGTGCAGCGTGGGGCAGGCTGCACGGGCGGCGGCAAGCTCCTCCTGCAGGCGCGCGTCGCACAGCGCATGGGTGATCTGCGCCTTGTTGACGATTTCGGTCAACTCGCGGGCGCGCAACAGCGGCATCGACCCGACCGCAATCCCCCCGGCCTTCAAGACCGCGAACCAGCAGGCAGCCATCCACGGGCTGTTCGGCCCCCGCAGCAGGACGCGATTGCCGGGCACGACACCCAGGTCCGCCACCAGCACATGCGCAATCCGGTTGGCATGGGCCAGCAGCTCGGCATACGTCCAGCGCAGGCCGCCGGGGGCAAGGATCGCCACGCGCTCGCCCCAGCCCCTGGCGACCGCACCATCCAGCAGCTCGGTAGCCGCATTCACCCGGTCGGGATAGTGCAGCTCGGGCAAGTCGTAGACAAACTCCGGCCATTGCTCGCGCGGCGGCAGATGGTCGTGCGCAAAGGTATCGACGTGCGCGGAATGGGTCATCACACAGTCCCTTTGCCTTCCTTCGCGGCGCGCACGATTTCGCGGCCGACGATCAGCTTCTGCACCTCCGTCGCGCCCTCATAGATGCGCAGCGCGCGAATTTCGCGATAGAGACTTTCGACCACCTGGCCGCGGGTCACGCCCAGTCCGCCGAAGAGCTGCACCGCATGATCGATGATCTGCTGGGCGGATTCGGTGGCGGCCAACTTGGCCATTGCCGCCGCCCTGGTCGTCGACGTGCCGGTCACGTCGCGCTGCCACGCAGCGCGATAGGTCAGCAGCGCCGCGGCATCCAGCGCCGTTGCCATGTCGCCCAGCGCGGCCTGCGTCAGCTGCAGGTCCGCGAGCACGCCGCCGAACATCGAGCGGTCGCGGGTATGCGCGACAGCCTCGGCCAGCGCGCGGCGTGCAAAACCGACCGCGGCCGCGGCGACCGATGCGCGAAAGATGTCGAGCGTGCGCATCGCCAGCTTGAAGCCCTCGCCTTCGGCACCCAGCAGTGCAGACGCGGGGACCCGGCACTGCCGGAACTCGATACGCGCCAGTGGGTGCGGGGCAATGACCTCGATGCGCTCGGCCACCACCAGCCCCGGCGCGTCGGCGGGCACGATGAACGCGGAAATGCCCTTGGTGCCGCGCCCTGGCGGACCCGTGCGCGCGAACACGCAATAGAAGTCCGCTATGCCGCCGTTGGAAATCCATGTCTTGGTGCCATCGAGCAAAAAATGGTCGCCCTGCCTCACTGCGCGCGTGCTCATGGCGCCGACATCCGACCCGGCGTGGGGCTCGGATAACGCAAACGCGGCAATCGCCTCTCCGCGCGCCACGCGCGGCAGCCACGCCGCACGCTGGTCCGGCGTCCCCGCCAGCGAGATCGCGCCACTGCCAAGGCCCTGCATCGCAAACGCGAAGTCGGCCAGCCCGTCGTGCCAGGCCAGCGTTTCGCGCGCGATGCACAGCGCGCGCGAATCGAGCGCGGGCAGTGCCCCGCCATCCGCCGCCGGTACGCAATAGCGCAGCCAGCCGGCGGCGCCCAGCGCGCGCACGTGCGCACGACACGTCGCATCGACGTCGAACGCCCCATGCCCGGACCCGCCGGCAGGCAGATGCGCGGCGCACCACGCGTCGAGGTCCCGCGCCATGGCGCGATGGGTATCAGCAAAGAACGGCCAACCGAAATGGGCGCGTTCCACTTCAGTTGCCTTCGAACTTTGGCGTGCGCTTGGCGGCGAAGGCCTCATACGCGCGCCGGAAATCCTGCGTCTGCATGCAGATTGCCTGCGCCTGGGCCTCGGCCTCGATCGCAGCGTCGACGTCCATCGCCCATTCCTGGTGCAGCAGCTTCTTGGTCATCCCGTGGGCGAAAGTGGGCCCGTCCGCCAGCGTGCGTGCAAACTGCCGGGCGTCCGCCAGCAACGTCGACGACGCCGTCAGCCGATTGAAGAACCCCCACGCCGCGCCTTCGTCGGCCGACATGGCGCGACCGGTGTACAGCAACTCGGAGGCCCGGCCCTGGCCGATCATCCGCGGCAGCAGCGTGCAGGCGCCCATGTCGGCGCCGGCCAGCCCGACGCGGGTGAACAGGAACGCGGTACGCGCGGCCGGCGTGCCGAAGCGGATATCCGCGGCCAGCGCGACCATGGCACCGGCGCCGGCGCAGATGCCGTCCACCGCCGCCACGATCGGCTGCGGACAGCGTCGCATCGCCAGCACCAGGTCGCCGGTCATCCGGGTAAACTCGAGCAGTTGGGGCGCCGTCATCGATGTCAGCGGGCCGATGATCTCGTGCACGTCGCCGCCGGAGCTGAAGTTGCCGCCGGCACCCGTCACCACGACGCACTTCACGTCACTGGCGTAGACCAGCGCGCGAAAGAGATCGCGCATTTCGGCATAGGAATCGAAGGTCAGCGGATTCTTGCGCTCGGGACGGTTGAGCGTCAGCGTGGCAACCTTGCCATCGGCATCGGTGGACCACAGAAAGTTGCGCGCCGCATAGTCGCGCAGCGGCTGCTGGTGATGCGCCATCGGTGGCGGCACGGTCATCGATTCTCCTGCCTGCAGCTGACGCTGCGTTTGAGCGTACCGAGCAACTGATAGAGCGTGGCCCGGTCCGCTGCGGCAACGTCGGCCAGCATCCCGATCACCCACTGCTCGTGCTCGCTGGCCATCGCATTGAAGGCGACCTTGCCGTTCGGCGTCAGGCGCACCGCAAACGAGCGCCGGTCTTCGGGGATCGGCGCGCGGGCAACGAGGCCCTCCGCGACGAGCTCGTTGGTCAACCCGGTGACGTTGCCACCGGACACCATCATCCGGCGCGACAGTTCGCCCATGCGCAGCCCCTGCGGGTGGCGCTCGAGCTGGGCCAGCAGGTCGAAGCGCGCCAGCGTGATCGAAAAGCGTTCGCGCAGGCGCGCCCGAATGCCGCGCTCCACCATCTGGGTGCAGGTGAGGAGACGCAGCCACAGCCGCAGCGACTCGTGATGGTCGTCTGTGCCGCGGGTCTCGGCGTCGGTGGTCACCGTCGGAGGGTCGACGACGGCGTCGTTCATCATCATGTGCATGGCCGATCAGCCGTTGGCCTCGGGCCGCTCGTTGGCCATCTGCGCGGCGCGCGCCAGATTGCGTTCGAGCTGGTCGCGGCCCGACAGGTACTGCGGCGGCCACTCGACCTCGCGCACGCCAAGGGCGGCGGCCGCGTGCAGCGTCCAGTACGGGTCGGCAAGGTGCGGGCGGCCGATCGCGCAGAGATCCGCGCGCCCCGCCATCAGGATGCTGTTGACGTGATCCGGCTCGAAGATCGCGCCCACCGCCATCGTCGCGATCCCGGCCTCGTTGCGGATCCGATCCGCAAACGGCGTCTGGTACATGCGTCCATACACCGGCTTGGCAGCGCGGGTGGTCTGGCCGGATGACACGTCGATCAGGTCCGCGCCGGCGGCACGGAACAGGCGCGCCAGCTCGACTGCGTCATCCGGCGTGTTGCCGCCAGGCGCCCAGTCGTGCGCCGAGATCCGCACCGACATCGGCTTGTCGGCGGGCCACACCGCGCGCATGGCGCGAAAGACTTCGAGCGGATAGCGCGCGCGGTGCTCAAGCGATCCACCGAAGGCATCGTCACGCCGATTGGTGAGTGGCGACAGGAACGCGGACAGCAGGTAGCCGTGCGCACAATGCAATTCCAGCCAGTCGAACCCGGCGTCGGCCCCGCGCTGGGTCGCTTGCACGAACTGGTCGCGCACACGGTCCATGTCCGCACGGGTCATTGCGCGCGGGATCTGGTTCTCCGGCCCATAGGCGAGCGCCGATGGCGCGAGCAGCGGCCAGTTGCCCGCGGACAGCGGCGTATCCGGCGCCTCCCATCCCAGCTGGGTCGAGCCCTTCGGCCCCGCGTGTCCCAGCTGCAATGCGATCTTCGCCGCGGTGCGCGAATGGACATACGCAACGATGCGCTGCCATGAACTCGTATGCGCGTCGGAATAGAGTCCCGCGCAGCCCGGCGTGATGCGGGCATCCGGTGCCACGCACACCATTTCCGTGAAGACCAGTCCCGCCCCACCGTGGGCGCGGCTGCCCAGATGCACGAGGTAGTAGTCGTCAGGCGCGCCGTCGCGACACGAGTACTGCGCCATGGGCGACATCACCACCCGATTGGCGAGCGTCACGCTGCGCAGCGTGAACGGCGTGAACATCGGCGGCACCGCCGCCGCATCCGGCTGCACCCGTCGGGCAAACCAGCCCTCGATCCGCTGCACGAATTTCGCATCGCGCAGGCGCAGGTTCTCGTGCGAGATCCGCTGGCTTCGCGTCAACAGGCTGTAGGCGAACTGCTCGGCCTCGAAGGCGGTGTAGCGGGCGACATTCTCGAACCATTCGGTGGAGTTGCGCGCCGCGTTCTGGATCTTCAGAACCTCGAGCGATCGTTCGGCCTGATAGGTCTGCAACGCGGAGGCGAGATCCGGCGCATCGTCCACCGCACGCGCCAGCGCGATGGCGTCCTCCAGCGCGAGTTTGGTGCCGGAGCCCACCGAAAAATGCGCGGTATGCGCGGCGTCGCCCATCAACACGACGGGAACGCGCTTGCCGTCGATGGCATTCCAGTGCACCCAGTGGCGACAGACCACGCGCGGAAAGCGGATCCAGATCGCCGAGCCGCGGATATGCGTGGCATTGGACAGCAACGGATTGCCGTCGAGCCAGGGTGCGAAGAGCCGCTCGCAATACGCGATGCCCTCCTCCTGCGTCATGGCCTCGAGTCCGGCCGCGCGCCACGTTGCCTCCGGCGTCTCGACGATGAACGTCGAGGTATTGCCGTCGTACTGGTACGCGTGGGCCTGGAACCAGCCATGCGGCGTTTCGACGAAGGCGAACGTGAAGGCGGAAAACAACTTGCGCGTGCCCAGCCAGACGAAGCGGCATTGCCGCAGTTCGACGTCGGGGCTGAATGTTTCGGCGTAGCGGGTGCGGATACGGCTGTTGAGCCCGTCCGACGCAATGACGAGGTCCGCGTCGAAGTCGCGCGCCGCGGCCAGGTCGTCCACCACGTCCGTGTCGTAGACGAGTTCCACGCCCAGGGCCTGGCAGCGCGCCTGCAGGATATTGAGCAGGCGCTTGCGGCCGATGCCACAGAAGCCGTGACCACCGGAGGTGACCGTGCGCCCCTTGAAGTGCACGTCGATGTCGTCCCAGCGGTTGAACGCGCCGACGATCTCCTGCGCGGTCGCGCTGTCGGCCAGCTCCAGATTACCCAGGGTCTGGTCGGAAAAGACCACGCCCCAACCGAAGGTATCGCCGGGACGATTGCGTTCGACCACGCGCACCACGCGCTGCGGGTCGGACTTCTTCATCAGCAGCGCGGTGTAGAGGCCCGCCGGACCTCCACCCAGGCTGAGTACGCGCATCGATGCCATCGAAGCTTCCTGTCTGAACGCCAAGGGGCAGGAAGGCTGCCCTGGATCCGATCGGTTTATTTTAGAACTAAAATAAATTCTGTCAAGGTGTCGCGTGGTCCTCGGTCGAGGGGAGCCGCAGCGCCGCTCGCTCCGGGTACGCCTTATGGTCGATAGCGGCTCCGCGCGGCATCCCCGAAGGTTCGCCTCTCCGCTCCGTGAAACCAGGGGAATCGATCATGCCGCAACTCCAACGATCGTGTGCCGGCGTAACGTTGCTCGAACTGCTGGTCGTCCTAGCCATCGCCGCAGTGCTTGCCGCGCTGGCACTGCCAAGCTATGGCGACTGGATCGCCGACTATCGGCTGATGAACCACGCGCGGGCACTGGCGGGACACATGTCCATCGCCCGCGCGGAAGCCATCAAGCGCGGATATCGCGTCGATTTATGCAAATCGGCCGATCTTGTGCAATGTGGCGGTCCGGGATGGGATCGCGGCTGGATCGTCTACGTCGATGCCAACCTAGATGGACAGATCGACCCCGATGAACCGGTACTGCGCCGCGAGCCCGCCATGCGGGATGCGGTTTCAGTCAATGCCAACGCACCACTGCGCAACTACGTTTCGTACACCGACCTTGGCGTGGCGCGGATGGGCAACGGGGCCCTGCAGATGGGCACGTTCACCCTTTGCCGGACGGGCCGCCGCGAAGTCCATGTCGTGCTGGCACACAGCGGCCGCGTACGCATCGAAAAAATGGCGAAAGTGTGTCCCTGAGGACGCCACCTGGCGCGATTCCGGCAGGATCGACCATTTTTAACCGTTTTCCATCGAAACACGTCGCGCCGTCCATTCCCCAAACCCGGCCACTAGTCAGGCAGGTTTGCGGGCACCAGGTCGCAGCCCTAGGATGGCGTTGTCCAAAAGGAGTCTGCTATGCCCATGCACCCGGCCCGTCGCGCCAGCAGGTCAGCCGGTTTCACTCTGATAGAAGTGATGATCGTCGTGGCGATCGTCGGCATCCTTGCGGCCATTGCGCTGCCAGCGTACAGCGAGCATGTGGCGCGCAGCAAGATGGTCGGCGCGGTGAGCCGCCTCGGTGACCTTTACTCCGATCTCAATCGATACTTCAGCGACAACCGCACCTACCTGAGCGGCGCCACTTGTGGCATCGACACCGGTGCCGGTTCGCGCATCGCGAACTACAACGCGGACCCGGGCAGGCACTTCGACATCACTTGTCCCGGCCCCACGGCGACCACCTTCGCCATTCGCGCGACCGGCATCGCCGCCAAGGGCACCGGCGGCATTGTCTATGAAATCAACCAGCTCAACGTCAAGACCACCGTTTCGCTCCCGGCGGGCTGGGTGGGCGCCGGCTCCAGTTGCTTCGTGATTCGAAAGGACGGCTCGTGCTGAAGCCGTTCACCCCGTCGGCACCGGGTTTCACGCTGATCGAGATGCTGATCGTGCTTGTCATCGCGGTCGTCCTGATGATGATGGTTGGCCCCAACGTCGCCGTCTGGATCGCCGATTCGCGCATTCGGGCCGCGGCCGAACTCGTGGCCGGCGGGTTGCGCGTCGCCCAGGCAGAGGCCATCAAGCGTAACGAAGACGTCGAGTTCATCCTCGACCCCACCGCCGATACCGGCGGCTGGACGCTGAACCTGGTCGCTACCCCTGCCACGCCGCTGCCGGCGGGGGTGTTCAAGGAAGGCGCGAGCCTGACCCAGTTCACGGTGCTGCCCGCGGGCAACACCATCGTCACCTTCAGCGGCCTTGGCACCGTGCGCGCTGCCAATGCGGACGCCAGCCTTCCGTTCGAACAGGTCACCATTGCACCGACGACCGGCGTGGTCGGGGCGCGCAACCTGCGCGTGCTGGTGGGTGGTGGCCGCACTGGCATCAAGATCTGCGACCCGCAGTGGACGGTGATCGATGCCAACGACGCCAAGGCCTGCCCGGTACCATGATCATGCGCTCACCGACAACTCGTTGCTCCGGCCGCCTCGAACGCGGCAGCTTCATGCTCGAGGCACTCATTGCAATTCTGATCGTCGCCTTCGGGTTGCTTGGGCTGGTCGGCCTGCAGGCGCGGGTGATCCAGCAAGTCGACGATGCCCAATACCGTAGCGAAGCGGTGTTCATGACCAACGCACTCATCGGTCAGATGTGGACGTCGCCGATGGGCACTCTCAGCGCCAATTTCAGCAGCGTACCGGGCACCGGTGCGGGCTATGTCGAGTTCAGGGACTGGGTTCAGCAACGGCTCCCCGGCGCTTCGGGCCGCGCGCCAACGGTCGTACTGACGCCGCGGGCTCCCGGCGCGGCGATGGACGTCACGGTCACGGTTTTCTGGAAGCCCCCCAGTGAACTCGCCGTCAGCCCCGAGCATCAATTCCAGGCCACGGCCACGATAGGACAGAACTGATGCATGCCCTGCACACCATGCCATCGTCCTTCCTGCGCCCCCGGCAGGGCGGCGCCACGCTGATCGAAACCATGATCGGCATCCTCATCGGCATGATCGTGCTGCTGGCGATCTACAACGTCCTGACCTTCGCCGAAGGCTACAAACGCAGCACCGTCGGCGCAGCCGACGCCCAGGTCACGGGTCAATTTGCGCAGTTCGTGCTGGCCCGTGAACTGGCCAGCGCAGGCAATGGCATCTCGACGGGGATGGCAGAACTGTCCACCTGCAACAACGATTGGCGCATGAAGCCCATCCCGGTGCTGATCACCGATGGCGGCACCGCCAACACGCCCGACAGCTTCGTGACGTTCTACAGCAATGCGCGCCGCGTCGTCAGTCCGGTGCTGGTCACCGCGCCGGTCGCCATCGGCGCCACGACCATGCAGATTCAAAGTCCCAATGGTTTCTTCCAGAACGATTGGGTGATCACCACCGATCGCGTCGCCAACTGCATGTTGCGTCAACTCACCGGGCCAGGGGTCCTGATCGGGCCGAATCCGGGCACGGCTGGGATCGTCAACGTCCCCTTCGCCACCGCAACCACTGCGGCATTCCCCGCGGGGTCGTCCCGCGTGTTCAACCTGGGCGACATCAACCGGACGTTGTACTCGGTGGAAACCGTCGCCGCGGGCAGGCAGCGCCAGCTCTACAGTCAAAATGTCAACATCGGGGTCGGCGTCCAGCCTGCGGTGCCGATCGCGCAGAACATCATGCTGCTGAAGGCGCAGTACGGCATCGACACCAACGGCGACCTCACGGTCGATTGCTGGACGTCGGCAGTGGTTGGTTGCGGCGATGACTACTCGGCCGCCACCATCGGTTCCGCCGCCACCACCGCTGCCACCATCCAGCGGATCAAGGCCGTCCGCATTGCCGTCGTGGTACGCAGCGACGAGCCCGATCTCAAGGATCCGGTGCTGCTCGGCCAGTCGGCATTCCTGTTCAATTGCTCCATCAACACCAACGCCGGTTGTCCGGGGCGCATCGCCATCGACAACACCGTGATGCAGGACACATTCCGGTACCGGATCTACGAGACCACGGTCCCGCTTCGCAACGCACTCTGGAACGAGCTATGAGACCCGCCGGCAGAACCTATCGCGTGGCTGGCCGCGAGCGCGGCGTGGTCCTGTTCGTGGCGTTGGTCGCCATGGTCG
>JANNKR010000287.1:0-2228 GCA_031396395.1 Betaproteobacteria bacterium | reverse complement strand
ACCCCAAGGGCGAACCGATCGCGCTGCGCGAGGTGCCGAAGATCGTGCGCGAGGCGCTGTGGGGCCTGGTCACCGTGGTCATCATCATGGGCGGCATCCTGTCGGGCGTGTTCACGCCTACCGAATCCGCCGCGGTGGCCTGCGTGTACGCCTTCCTGGTCACGTTCTTCGTCTACCGCGACTACAAGTGGAGCGAGCTGCCCAACCTCGTGCACCGCGTGGTCAAGACCGTGGCGATGGTGATGATGCTGATCGGCTTCTCCGTGGCCTTCGGCTACATGATGGCGATCATGCAGATCCCGGCCAAGGTGACCGGGTTCTTCCTGACGATCTCGGACAACAAGTACGTGTTCCTGTTCCTGGTCAACATCCTGCTGCTGCTGCTCGGCACCTTCATGGACCTGGCGCCGATGCTGCTGATCTGCACGCCCATCTTCATGCCGGTGATCGCCAAGTTCGGCATCGACCCGGTGCACTTCGGGATGATCATGATCCTGAACCTCGGCATCGGACTGATCACGCCGCCGGTGGGTCCCACACTCTTCGTCGGGTGCGCCATCGGCAAGGTCACCATGGAACAGGTGTCGAAGGAGCTATGGCCGTTCTATGGCGCGATGTGCATTGCGCTGCTGATGGTGACGTACATTCCCGCGATCTCGCTGTGGTTGCCGGGATTGGCGAAGTAGCATGCTGCACCACGCGGCTTTGGCGTAGCTGTCGCCCTCAGTCGCCGCGCGCAAGACGACACAGGAGGCTAAGGACGGGCATTGGGCAATGCGTAGTAACCTGAGCGATCTTCTCAGGAGCAGCACCGTGCCCATTCGTCCTTCGTTTCGTTTCGCATCGGCCGTAGCGTTCTCGGCCATCATCACTGCCGCCTACTTGCCCCGGCCCGCCGATGCGGCCGCATCCGGCCCCATTCCGCCCCTGGCGCCGGGCGCCCACGCCGTCGGCTGCAGCAACGTGGCGCAGGACTTCTCGCGCGTACCTGCCGGCGAATCCGCGCAGGACTACTGGGAGGGCACGCCCAACGGCAGTACGCCACGCTACGTAACCGACCTGCTCGCCGACCCGGCCAACGCGATCGTGGTCAATCTGCCCATTCCCAACGACGGCGCATTGTTCGGCTCCTACGCTGCGCAGAACAAGCCCTATGTGGTACTGGTCTGCTATCCGACCACGGCGTCCAATCCGCGGCCCGACTATCCACTGCCCACGGGTAACTTGATCCCGCGCATGCAGCGCGGCGCCGAGGCGCCGATCTTCGCCAGCGACACTGCCCGCTATCCGGTGTTGCTGTTCTCGCACGGACTCTCCGGCAGTCCGATCTCCAACGAATACATCAGCGTCCTGCGCCTCTTCGCCAGCTGGGGCTACGTCGTCGTCGCGCCATTCCACGGCGACACCCGGTACGCCAACGTCAGGCTCGAGAACTTCAACGACCAGCTCTATGCATTGCTGCACATCAAGGACTTTGTCGCCATGCAGGCAGTGCGCCCGTTGTCGCTCTCACGCGCGCTCGACCACCTGCTGGCCAATACGCAGTTCTCGGGCCATGTGGATGCGGCTGCCGTCGGCGGCTTCGGCGCCAGCCTAGGCGGCGAATCGCTGGTGCTGATGGGTGGCGCGCAGTTGACGACCACCATCGGCCAGTCGTCGAAACAGGTCACGCTGGACCCCCGGTTGAAGGCTGCCGTGGGCTACGTCCCGTACTTCGGGCAGGAAATCTTCCCGGCTTTCGGACGCGACCAGCTAGGGCTGACCGGCGTGACGCTGCCGTTCCTTGCCTTGAGCGGCACCAGTGACACGTCGGCACCGATCGCCGCGACGGCGCAAGGCTTCGAGCGGCTGGATGGAACCCGCCAACTCGTGGCCATGATCGGCGTCGAGCACGGCTTCGCCACGGACTTCACCAACGACATCTTCACGTGGTCGCTGACCTTTCTTGCCGGCCAGTTGTCCGGCGATCCCGTGGCCCGCGCCACCAGTGCCCGCATGACGGCGGTGACCGGCGGCGGCGACGACGTGCTGCGGATCGACTACATGGCGCCCTCGGCCGAGCTGGCGGGCGAACGCATCACCGTCGAATTCCACAACGATGCGCTCGACCACTACTTCATCACCGCGGAGCCGGCCGAAGCCGCGATGCTCGATGCGGGCATCGTGGTGCCCGGGTGGCAGCGGACCCACTTCGACTTCAAGGCGCGTCCGGCCGGCGACCCGCGCGG
>JANNKR010000252.1:0-6173 GCA_031396395.1 Betaproteobacteria bacterium | reverse complement strand
CGGCGGCCGGCGTTGCGCGAGCGCTGGGACCACGCGCTGTTGCGCCTGCCCATCGTGGGCCGGCTGGTGCGCAGCCTGGATGCGGCACGTTTCGCCAGCACCCTGTCCATCCTGGTCGGGAGCGGCGCGCCGCTGTTGCGTTCGCTCGAGGCGGCTGCGGATGTGGTGCGGACGATCCCGATGGCGGCGGCGGCGCGGCGCGCGAGCGCGCTGGTTCGCGAGGGCGTGGCGCTGTCGCGGGCACTGCGCGAGCAGAACGTGTTTCCGCCGGTGCTGCTGCACCTCGTGGCCAGCGGTGAGCAGAGCGGGCGCCTTGCGCCGTTGCTGGCACGCGCGGCCGAGGAACTGGAGCGCGATGCCGAGCGGCGCCTGGCCTGGCTGGCGGCGTTGCTGCAGCCGGCGCTGATTGTGGTGATGGGAGCGATCGTGCTGGTGCTGGTACTGGCAATCATGCTGCCCATCGTGTCGATGAATCAACTCATCAGGTGATCATGTTCCATTCCACTGTCCGCTTCATGTTTGCACTCGCCTTTGCCGCCTTCGCGGGGGCGGGTACCGCGCAATCGCTTCCTTCGAAGTTCGATCCCACCCGCAACGCCGCCGCTGACGTGGCAACGGCCGCGGCGCAGGCCAAGGCACAGGGCAAGCGGGTGCTGGTCGACGTCGGCGGTGAGTGGTGCTCGTGGTGCCACATCCTCGACCGCTTTGTCGACGCCAATGCCGACGTCAAGGCGCTACGCGACGCCAACTACGTGTGGGTCAAGGTCAACTGGTCGAAGGACAACAAGAACGAAGCGCTGCTGTCGCGCTGGCCGAAGATCGGCGGGTATCCGCACCTCTTCGTGCTCGACGGTGACGGCCGGCTGCTGCACTCGCAGGAAACCGGCGCGCTGGAATCCGGCAAGGACTACGATCACGCGAAGATGATTGCGTTTCTGAAGACCTGGGCGCCCGCCCGCAAGGGGGCCTGACGAAACCGCCCCGGTTCAGGCGGCTTCGCGCTGCCGTGCGATGGCCCAGGCCACGTGCTCGCGCACCAGCGCCGATGGATCGTCGGCGCGGCGCGTGAGCGCGTCGAGTGCGGCGGCCGAACGCGGCGCATTGCCGAGCCCCACGGCGAGATTGCGCGACCAGCGCTCGTAGCCGATCCGGCGGATCGCGCTGCCCGCCATCCGGGTGTCGAACTCGGCGGCGGTCCAGCCGAACAGTTCGATGAGTGTCGCGCGGTCGAGGCCGTGCCGCACGACCTTGAAGTCGTTGGCCGCCGCGGCCTGCGCGAAGCGATTCCACGGACAAGCAAGCTGGCAGTCGTCGCAGCCGTAGACGCGGTTGCCGATCAGCGGGCGCAGCGCCTCGGGGATGCTGCCCTTCAGTTCGATCGTGAGGTACGAAATGCAGCGGCGGGCATCGAGTTCGTAGGGCGCGACGATGGCGCCGGTGGGGCAGGCGCCGATACAGGCCGTGCAGGTGCCGCAATGACCATCGACCGCGGGCGTGGGCGGCAGCGGCAGGTCGGTATAGATCTCGCCCAGGAAAAAGTACGACCCCATGGCGCGGGTCAGCAGCAGCGTGTGCTTGCCGCGCCACCCCAGTCCGGCCTTGGCGGCGAGCGCCACTTCCAGCACGGGGGCGCTGTCGGTGAACACGCGATGGCCGAACGGACCGACCTCCGCCGCAAGGCGGTCGGCCAACTGCTGCAGTCGCTGCCGCAGCACCTTGTGATAGTCGCGACCGAGCGCATAGCGCGCAATGTAGGCGCGATCGCCTGTGGCCAGCGTCGCGTCGGGATCCGCTGCAGCCGTGGGCCAGTAGTTCATCCGCGCGGTGATCACGCGCACCGTGCCGGGCACCAGCTCCGCCGGGCGCGAGCGCGCGGTGCCGTGCCGCGCCATGTAGTCCATCGTGCCGTGGCGCCCGGCGGCCAGCCAGCGCTCGACATGCGCTTCCTCCGCGGACAGGTCGGTGTCGGCGATGCCGATTTCCTCGAAACCAAGTTCGCGCCCCCACGCCTGCAGCAAGGTCGCAAGGGCGGCCCAGTCCCGGGTCGGCGGGGCCGGGGGCGTGGCGGTCGTCGCGTCCATCGGCGGTAGCGTAGCGCAAGCCGGTTATTCTTGAGGGATGGCATCGATCCCGACTTCCGCGCGCTTCCACCTTGCCGATGCTGCCGCGACGGAGCGTGCCGGCGGCGCAATCGCGCTGGCGGCCGAGGGCGGGATGGTGATCGCGCTCCACGGCGACCTCGGCGCGGGCAAGACCACGCTGGTGCGTGGCGGGCTGCGGGCGCGCGGCTGGACGGGTCCCGTCAAGAGTCCGACCTATACGCTGGTTGAACATTATCCGTTTTCGAGTTTATACTTCTATCACTTTGATTTTTATCGGTTCGCCGATCCAGCCGAATGGGAAACAGCGGGGCTTGCCGAGTGTTTCCGCGACGACAGCGTCTGCCTGGTCGAATGGCCGGAGCGCATCGGTGAACGGCTGCCGCCGCCGGACCTCGATGTCACGCTGGCCCTGCCGCCGGAAGGCCCGGGCCGGTTGCTGGCGTTGCGCGCCGGCTCGGCCGCGGGACAGCGATGCCTAGCCGCCGTGCGCGCGCTCGACCTGCCGCCGTTGGCGTAAGCGTCGAGCGGCGGCGGATCTGTCGCTGGCTGATGTTGCCGGCTACAGGTTTCATCCTGCCGGACGTCTGGGCGCAAGCCGTGCGCATCGCGTCCGCGCGCGTCTGGCCTGCGGACGAGTACACGCGGGTGATCATGGAGTCGACGACACCGCTGCCGCACGCGATGTTTGCGCTGCGGAATCCCGACCGTCTGGTGATCGACCTCGAAGGTGTCGAGATGACGCCGGAGCTTGCGTCACTTCCCTCGCGCGTGCAGCCGGGCGATCCGTATCTGCTGGGCATCCGCGTGGCGCGCAAGACGGCGTCGACCCTGCGCGTGGTGTTCGACCTCAAGGTGGAAATCAAGCCCGATCTCTTTGCGCTGCCTCCGGTCAGCGAGTTCGGGCATCGGCTGGTGCTCGATCTCTACCCGCCGGTGCCGCTCGATCCCTTGATGGCACTGCTCGAGGCCGAACGCGTCAAGGAGCGCACGCCGCCGGCACCGGTGGTGGCTGAAGTCGTGCCCGAAAAATCGACGGGCAAGCCTGCGGAGAAGAGTGCCCCGCCGACGCGCCAGGCGCAGAAGCCCGCGCAGCGTCCGATCACGGTGGCGATCGACCCGGGGCATGGGGGGGAGGATCCGGGCGCGATCGGTCCGCGCGGCACCTACGAGAAGGATGTGGTGCTCGCCATCTCGCGCAAGTTGAAATCGATGGTCGATGCGCAGCCGAACATGCGCGCGATGCTGACCCGCGACGCCGACTACTTCGTGCCGCTGGCCCAGCGGGTGCAGAAAGCGCGGCGCGTGCAGGCGGATCTGCTCATCTCGGTGCACGCGGATGCGTTTCGCGAGGCCCGCGCCAAGGGCTCGTCGGTGTTCGCGTTGTCGGAAAGCGGCGCCACCAGTGCCGCGGCAAAATGGCTTGCCAAGAAGGAAAACGATGCGGATCTGATCGGCGGCGTCGACCTCGATCGGCGCGATCCGGTGCTGGCGCGTACGCTGCTCGATCTGTCCCAGACCGCGCAGATCAGCGACAGTCTCAAGGTAGGCCGGCACGTGCTGGAAGGGATCGGCACCCATAACGCATTGCACAAGGCGAGCGTGGAACAGGCCGGCTTCGCTGTGCTGAAGGCGCCCGACATTCCGTCGATCCTGGTCGAGACGGCATTTATCTCCAATCCGGAGGAAGAACAGAAATTGCGCAGCGACCGGCATCAGCAGAAGTTCGCCGAGTCGATGCACGAAGGCATCGCGCGCTATTTCTCCAGGAATCCACCCCTTGCCCGTGCTTAGGTTCCGGCGCTGCGGCGCACGCGTCTTTCGGCCAGGTCAGCACCGACGGTAGAATGCGCCATGGTTCGCTTCTTCATCGTCTTCATCGTGCTGCTCGCCGTGCTGTTCGGGCTCGAGCTCACGCCCTGGGTACAAACCTGGCTGGTCATTCCCTGGACCAATGCGCTGGCGGCGATTTCGACGGCCATCGTCACGGTGTTCGATCAGGATGTCGTGGCCTCCGGCAAGGTGATCCGCAGCGCCAGCAACGGCTTTGCAGTCTCCATCGAGGCCGGCTGCAATGGCGTGGAAGCCACACTGGTGCTGCTGGCGGCGATGCTCGCTTACCCCGCGCCGTGGCGCTACCGGTTCATCGGACTCGCCATCGGCGTGGTCGCCGTGCAGGGGCTGAATGTCGTTCGCGTGATCAGCCTCTTCTACCTCGGGCAGTGGAATTTCACGGTCTTCGAATGGGCCCATCTCTACGTCTGGCAGGCGCTCATCATGCTCGACGTGCTGATCGTCTGGCTGATTTGGGTCCGGCGGGTGCCCGCAACGGAAGACGACGGGTTGCCGCCGCCACCCGCGCTGGCAGTCCGTTGAGGCCATCGCCAGGCGGTGATCGAGCATGACCTCGCTTTCGCGCTTCGTAACCATCGCGTTGCTGTGGCTGCCGGTCACCTTTGCTGTCTGGTATTTTGCGGCGCCGGTTCTCATGTGGCCGGTGCGCATGCTGTCGGGCGGTATCGCCAGCGCGGCCTTTGGCGATCTGGTGCGCAGCGTCACCGCGGATGGGGCGACCCTGACGTTCATCACATCGCTGCGACCGGGTCGCGCGGATGCCGTGGGTATCGTCAGTGTCGACGTCAACATGCTGCTCTATGCGTTCGGGCTGCCGCTCTTCGCGGCACTGACGCTGGCTGCGGGCGGACGTCGCGTGAGAGCGCTGCTGATCGGGTATGTTGCGCTGGTTCCGTTCATCACGTGGGGCGTGCTCGCCGACTTCCTCAAGAACATCGCCATCACCTCGTCGCCTCTGATCGCCTCGCAGACGAATTTCAGCGCCTTCCAGCGCGAGATGATCGTGTTTGCCTTCCAGTTCGGTTCGCTGATCCTGCCCACAGTCGCGCCCGCCGCCGCGTGGGTGCTGACGCATCGGCGCTTCCTGGAACAGCTTCGGTCCAAGGTGCGGTAGTTGTGGCAACAGCGCATCGCATGCAACGCTAACTCGAAGTCGAATTCGATCGGATCATCATGACCACCTCCCGCTCCAAAGGCTACGCTGTCACTTCGATCAGTTGCGGTCGTGACCATACGCTGGCGCTGCTTGCCTCGGGCAAGGTGATCGGGTGGGGTGGCGACGGCAGCGGCCGGGTGCCGTCGAGCACGCCGGAATACTGCACGACGCCCGCGCCGACGCACGCCGTCGAGGTATTGCTGCGCGAGCCGCTGACCGCCGTGGCTGCGGGCTATGGCTTGAGCCTTGGCATCACGCCACAGCGCAGCGTGGCGATCTGGGGTGCCAACGGTGCCGGTGTCGACGGCCGGGTCGGCGCGGTCGCGCCTGCTACACCGTATCTGCTTGGCGACCTGTCCGACATTCGTGCGATCGATGCCGGTGAGTTCCAATCGGCAGCGATCGATCAGGCCGGCGCCCTCTTCACGTGGGGACTCAATCAGGACGGCGCCCTCGGCCGGCCGGACGCGCCGTTCGAGGCGTCGCCCGGTCGGGTGGCGGGCCTGCCCGCCACCCGTGCACTCACCCTGGGCAAAGGCTACATGCTGGCGCTGACCCGGGACCAGCGGATCTATGCCTGGGGCTGCAATGCCGCCGGACAGCTAGGACTGGGCCATCTGCAGTCCGTGGCCACGCCCGCCGAAATTCCAATGCCGTCGCGCGTGCAGGCGGTGGCGGCGGGCACCAGCCACTCGCTTGCACTGACCACCACCGGCGAAGTCGTGGCGTGGGGCAGCAACAATCACGGACAGCTGGGACAGGACGACCCCGCCTACTCGGCGGTGCCGCTCGCCGTTGCGCTGCCCGAACGCGTGCAGGCCATTGCCGCCGGGATGTACTTTTCGCTGGCGCTTGGCCACAGCGGCCAGGTCTACGCGTGGGGCTGGAATCGCCTGGGTCAATTGGGACTGGGCGACGATGTCGACCGCCGCAGCCCGCAACGCATCCCCGGATTGACCAAGGCGCGGGCTGTCGCCGCCGGGCAGGCGCACGCCGTCGCGTTGACGGCTGGCGCCATCTACGGATGGGGCAGCAATGCCGATGGCCAGATCGGGGCCGCGGCG
>JANNKR010000256.1:0-18730 GCA_031396395.1 Betaproteobacteria bacterium | reverse complement strand
TCGAGATCGCCGCCCAGCGCCGCCATCGTGAAGCCGATGGGCATCTCGCAGTGCAGGTCGGCACCTTCGCGCTGGAACACCGAATGCGGTTTCAGGTTGACGACGACATACAGGTCGCCCGCCGGTCCGCCATTGCGGCCCGCTTCACCTTCACCGGTCAGCCGGATGCGATCGTCCTGGTCCACGCCGGCCGGAATCTTGACCGCCAGCGTCTTGTGATGCTTGACCTGCCCGCTGCCGTGGCAGGTGGTGCAGGGTTCGGGGATCACCTTGCCTGTGCCATGGCAGGTGGGACAGGATTGCTGGATCGAGAAGAACCCCTGTGACACCCGGACTTCGCCGCGGCCGTGGCAGGTGCCGCATTGCTTGGGCTCGGTGCCGGGGCGGGCACCCGTGCCCTTGCATGTGGTGCACGCATCGAGCGCCGGAATGCGGATCTTGACCTCGGTGCCGCGCGCCGCATCCTCGAGCGAGAGTTCGAGGTTGTAGCGCAGGTCGGAGCCGCGATAGACGCCATTGCCCCGTCCGCCGCCGCCGCGTCCCTGCTGGCCGAAAATCTCGCCGAAGATGTCACCGAAGGCGTCGGCAAAGCCACCGAAACCCTCCGGCCCTGGGCCGCCGCGTCCGCCGGCGGCCGAAGGATCGACGCCGGCGTGGCCAAACTGGTTGTACGCGGCCCGCTTGCGCGGATCGGTAAGGACCTCGTAGGCCTCCTTCGCTTCCTTGAAATTGCCCTCGGCATCCTTGTCGTCGGGATTGCGATCGGGGTGGTGCTTCATCGCCAGCTTGCGATAGGCCTTCTTCAGCTCTTCGTCGGTGGCCTCGCGGGCCACGCCTAGGACAGTGTAATAGTCACGCTTCGCCATGGGGAGTAGTCAATTCTTCGTGAAGCCCAGAGGGCGATGATCGGAAATGTTGAGGATGAGCTTGATGAATGCGGAAGGAACCTGGACTTCGAACTCGAGCTTGCCATGATCGGGCGTGTTGATCTCGACGACCAGCAGCGTGAAGGGCATGGCCGGCTCGATGCGCTTGGCCAGCAGGTAGGGACCGAACTCGCCAGGCAACAGGTACGGGCGCACGGCCTCGCCCAATTCCTTGGGCGCAGCTTCGTAGAACATCACCGCAAAGTGCGACTGAGTGGCCAACCATGCCTCCGTTCCTGACGCCGCAACGCAAAGGCCGAGTTGAGGGTCGCCAACGGCGACCACTCCAACTCGGCCAGATATTACGTCGCGCGCCGACGCCTATATAGTCCCAGTCGTCAGCCGCGACGCAATATCACTTCTTGACTTCGGTGAACTCGGCATCGACGACCTTTTCGTCGTTCTTCGCCGACCCGCCACCCGCCGCGCCCGAAGCCCCTGCGCCGCTACCCGCACCCGCCGTACCTTCCGCCGCCTTCTGCGCATCCGCGTACATCAACTCACCCAGCTTCTGCGCGGCCTTGGCCAGTTCCTCGGATTGCGATGCCATCTGTTCCTTGGTGGCGTCCTTCTGCTTCAAGACCTCTTCCGCCGCCTTGACTGCCGCTTCGATCTTGGCTTTTTCTTCCGCCGGGACCTTGTCGCCGTATTCCGTCAGCGACTTGTTGACGCTGTGCACGAGGGCATCGAGGCCGTTGCGGGCCTGCACGGCTTCGAGGATCTTCCTGTCATCCTCGGCGTGGGCCTCGGCATCCTTGACCATCTTCTGGATCTCGTCGTCCGACAATCCGGAATTGGCCTTGATCGTGATCTTGTTTTCCTTGCCGGTTGCCTTGTCCTTGGCCGACACGTGCAGGATGCCGTTGGCGTCGATGTCGAACGCGACCTCGATCTGCGGCATGCCTCGCGGCGCCGGCGGAATGCCCTCGAGATTGAACTGCCCCAGGCTCTTGTTGCCCTGCGACACGTCGCGCTCGCCCTGCAGCACGTGGATGGTGACCGCGCCCTGGTTGTCGTCGGCGGTGGAGAACACCTGCTGCGCCTTGGTCGGGATGGTCGTGTTCTTCTGGATGAGCTTGGTCATCACGCCACCCAGCGTCTCGATGCCGAGCGACAACGGCGTGACGTCGAGCAACAGCACGTCCTTGACGTCGCCCTTCAGCACGCCGCCCTGGATGGCTGCGCCCACGGCGACGGCCTCGTCCGGGTTGACGTCCTTGCGCGGCTCGCGCGCGAAGAATTCCTTCACCTTCTCCTGCACCTTGGGCATGCGCGTCTGGCCGCCGACCAGGATGACGTCGGAGACGTCGGACAGCTTGACGCCGGCATCCTTGATGGCGGTGCGGCACGGGCCGATGGTGCGCTCGATCAGCTCTTCCACCAGCGACTCGAACTTGGCGCGGGTGATCTTCATCGACAGGTGCTTCGGACCGGACTGGTCGGCCGTGATGTACGGCAGGTTGATTTCCGTCTGCGACGACGACGACAGCTCGATCTTGGCCTTTTCGGCGGAATCCTTGAGGCGCTGCAGCGCCAGCACATCGTTCTTGAGGTCGACGCCGGACTCCTTCTTGTACTCGGTCACGACGTAATCGATGATCCGCTGGTCGAAGTCCTCGCCGCCCAGGAACGTGTCGCCATTGGTGGACAGCACTTCGAACTGGTGCTCGCCGTCGACGACCGCGATTTCGATGATCGAGATGTCAAAGGTGCCGCCGCCCAGGTCATACACTGCGATCTTGCGGTCGCCTTCCTTCTTGTCGAGGCCGAACGCCAACGCGGCCGCAGTGGGCTCGTTGATGATCCGCTTGACCTCGAGGCCCGCGATCTTGCCGGCGTCCTTGGTGGCCTGCCGCTGCGAGTCGTTGAAGTATGCCGGCACCGTGACCACGGCCTCGGTGACTTCCTCGCCGAGGTAGTCCTCGGCGGTCTTCTTCATCTTGCGCAGGATCTCGGCGGAGACCTGCTGCGGCGCGATCTTCTTGCCGCGCACGTCGACCCACGCGTCGCCATTGTCGGCCTTGACGATCTGGTAGGGCATGAGGTCGATGTCCTTCTGGACCTCCTTTTCCTCGAAGCGGCGGCCGATCAGGCGCTTGACCGCGTAGACCGTGTTCTTGGGGTTGGTGACGGCCTGCCGCTTGGCCGATGCGCCGACCAGGATCTCGCCGTCCTCGAGATAGGCAACGACCGAAGGGGTCGTGCGCGCCCCTTCGGAATTTTCGATGACCTTGGACTTGCCGCCCTCCATGATGGCTACGCAGCTGTTGGTGGTGCCCAGGTCGATGCCGATGATCTTGCCCATGATTATTCTCCGTGAAGCGAAATGGCTGGAATGCTATGAAAATGGGGGCCGCGGCCCGCTGCTTCAACCCATGACGGCAGGGGATTGCGCGCTACGCGCCTATCCCGGGTCGCCGGGGCCCTGCGAAACGGTGACGAGCGCCGGACGCAACACCCGGTCGTTGACGAGATAGCCCTTCTGGAACACGGAGGCGACGGTATTGGCCGGCAACGTGGAGGGCACCATCTGCATCGCCTGGTGCAGGTTGGGATCGAATTTTTCACCGGCCGGGTTCATCTCGACGACCCGCGCCCGCTCGAAAGCCGCTTGCAGTGCCTTCAACGTCAGCTCGGCCCCTGCACGAAGGGAATCGAGCGAGACTTCACCGGCGGCCAGCGTCTGCTCGAGCGCGTCCTTGACTGGCAACATGTCCTCGGCGAAGCGTTCGATGGCGAATTTGTGCGCCTTGGCGACATCGGCCTGCGCAATGCGCCGGACATTTTCAGTCTCGGCTTTCGCCCGCAGGAACGCATCCTTCATTTCGGCGGCTTCGGCTTGCGCACGCGCCAGGACGTCGGCGGCGGTATCCGGGGGGGCGCCACTCGCGGCCCCCGGTGGGGTGGCGGCGGGATCGGCCAACGGAGGTTCCGGGGAGTTCGGGGCCATGCGCATTCAATCCTTGGTCATTGATATGGTTATGCCGAGCAGATGGGGCCAGTTCGGGGCCGTTTCAAGGGCGGCCGGCATACCCGCGCCTTCGCCGAAAAATGTTCACACACAAAGACTTACGATTGGACACGCCGTTGCAATCGGGCCAGGTCCCGGGTGCCGTATCGTACCTGCCATGCCTGCCACTTCCCACCTTCCCCTGCTTGTTGTCGTAGCTGCCTTTTGGGTGGGTGTCGCGTCCGGCACCGCCAGTGCTGATCTGGCCACCGCGGCCCTGCCCGGCGTGCATGCCGTCACGATCATCGATTCCACGTGGACCGATCCCGCCCGGGCTCGTGCATTGCCGGTCAGGCTGCAGGTGCCTGGCGCGACGGCAACAGGACTCCGGCCGACTATCGTGCTGTCGCATGGGCTGGGGGGGTCGCGCGAAAGCCTCGACCTCTGGGGCCGCCACTGGGCCAGCCATGGCTTCATCGTCATCCAGCTGCAGCACCCGGGTAGCGACGACGCGCTGTGGCGCAATCGCGGGACGACACCCGCGAAGGACGCAATGCTGGCGGGATTCACCCCCAGGGCCTACGCCGACCGCGTTGCCGACGTGCGTTTCGCCGTGGACGATGTCGCACGGCAGGCCGGCCGGGGCGATGCGGTCGCGGTGCGGGTGGATCAGGCGCGCCTCGGCATCGGCGGCCATTCGTTCGGCGCCCGCACGACGCTGGCGATCGCGGGCGAACAGGTGCCGGGTCTGGCGGGCACGCGGGCATGGGCCGACCCGCGATTCAACGCCGCGGTGGCGCTGTCACCCACGGCGCCGGGGGCGGCGGCCGACTGGCCCGTTCGCTTCGGCAGCATCCGGATGCCCTTCCTGTCGATCACGGGAACGGATGATGGCGATCCCTTGGGCAAGGGCACGCCGGCGCTGCGCACGGAACCGTGGCGCCATATGCCACCACCGGACAAATACCTGATGGTGTTGGCCGGGGCGGATCACTACGTGTTCGGCGGCGGCGCCATGCGCGGCCGCGACACGCGCTTCGACGCCGCGATCCAGCGCCACGTCAGAGCGGTGACGCTGCTGTTCTGGCAGGCGTGGCTCGAGGGCAACGTGCAGGCGCGGGCGCAACTGGAGATGCCTGCGATGCGCGCCGCGCTGGGCGACACCGGCACCTGGTCCGTAAAATAAACGCCGCACTACCGTCGCGCCCCGCGCCGTGGCGCGCGCCAGTGTCAGCGCGCGCCAACCGCGATCCGGCCGCGCCTCGGCCGAACTCCAGGCGACGCCTGCGGACCTACCTGCCGATGAAGCCGGCGATGATGCCGGTCACCACGACCGAGGTGATGGTGACGGTCGCAAAGCCGGCCACGACCATCCGCGGCAGAATTTCTCCCTCGATGGCCTTGACCTCGTCCTCGGTCTCACCGACCGCCTTGGCGGCCTCCTGGCTCAACAACAGCGTTCCCGGGAAGCCGTAGAGTGAAGTGAGCCCGATGCCGATGGACATTGCGGTGCTGAACCCGAACAGCTTGCCCACCAGGACCGAGCCCGCGACGATGCCCGCGACCCCGACGACGAAGGCAACGATCAGCGGGACCGCAAGCGCCCGCAGGTCGCCGACCGTCACGGTGGCAAGCGGGCCGAAGACGAGAATGAGGACGGCAGTGATCATGAGGCCGTAGGCGTTGATGCCGTTCAACACCGACGGCTTGAAGATGCGTCCCCAGCGCAACAGCACACCCATGACCAGCGCGACGACGAAGGTGTTGAGGTTGCCGTTGGTGATGGAACTGACCCACTGTGAAAACAGTACCGTGAGGCCGACGACGAACAGCGTGCCGACGGTCGTGTGGAACACGGCGGGGAGCCTGGTGGTGGTCTCGGCGCCGGGCGCGTCTTCGGTGACTGCTGGCTTGAGCCTGCCCGCGCGATACTCATCGCGCAGCCGCATTGCCTCCTTGCGCAGGATGATCGACGTCAGCGGGAAGCCGACCAGTCCCTGCAGCGCGGCAATCAGGACCGGAAACACGGCGACCGTGGTGAGGCCGACGGCCAGTGCCGCTTCCTGGATGATCACCACCGACACGGTGCCCCCGCTGATGGCACCGATGGCGGCGATGACGTAATCCGTTCCCTTCAGCATCGATCCGATGAAGAAGAGCGCCGCGGCGACGCCCAAGACGGCCGCCATCCCCGTAAGCACGGTGCGCCACTGCTTCTTGAAGTCGTCGATGCTGATGACCGTACCGAGGTGGACGATGACGAATCCGACCACGACCCCGGCGAGCGCAAGCAGCGAGGAGCTCCTGAGAAGATCAGGCGGGAAAACGCCGGTCAGGAAGCCGACCAGGAAAATGAGCGAAGCGACGAACAGAGAAGAAATGAGTCCCTTCGACTTCGAGGACACGAATTCGCTGACGGTCCAGATAGCCATGACGATGGTGAATGCCAGTACCGGGTTCATAAATTCTCCGTGGATGCCACAGTCCAGACTCGCGGATGCGTGTGTGCTTGGCGATAGTAAGCGAAGCTACGTGCGCGATCAAATGCACAGAAACTGTGATCCCACCATAAGCAGCGGGAATAGGTCAGCGAGCCGACACACCCCTGCGGGTGTGGATGCGGGGTTCGCGGTTGCGCTGGTGCACTCCCCGCTTCGCGGTTGCCCTACTTCGTCGCGCCCAGCGCCTTGGCCCGCACCAGTGACAGCTCGCGCGCATCGCGGTCGGCAGGCGGCTCCAGCCAGCCCGCAAGATTGCGGAACGCAAGATCGGCCAGGGCCGCGATCCAGGCGGGATGTTCGTTGAGGCAGGGAATGGCATGAAACTCGCCGCCGCCCGCCTTGACGAAGACGGCTTTACCCTCCATCGCGATTTCCTCGAGCGTCTCAAGGCAATCGGCGACGAAGCCGGGGCAGAACACGTCCACGCGCGCGGTCTTCGCCGCGCCCAGTTTCTGCATCACATCGACGGTGTAGGGTTTGAGCCAGGGCGCCTTGCCGAAGCGCGACTGGAAGGTCAGCGTCCACTGCTCCGACGCCAGTCCCAGCTCACGCGCCAGCAGCCGGCCCGTGGTGTGGCAGAAGCAATGGTAGGGATCGCCCAATTCCAGCGTGCGCCGCGGCACGCCATGGAACGACAGCACCAGCTGGCTGGGGCGGCCGTGCCTCGTCCAGTAGTCGTTGACGTTCTGCGCCAGCGCCTTGATGTAGCCGGCGTCGGCATGAAAGGTCTCGACGAAGCGCAGCGCCGGCAGGCGCCGCGCGTACATGAGATGCGCCGCCACGGCATCGAAGGCCGACGCCGTCGCGGCGGCCGAGTACTGCGGATAGAGCGGCAGCACCAGGATCTTTTCGCAGTCGGCGGCGCGCAGTTTGTCGAGCGCGCTGCCGACGCTGGGATTGCCGTAGCGCATGCCCAGCTCCACGGGGCAAAGGTCGGCGGGAAGCCCTGCCGCCTTGAGCCGCTGCCCGAGATAGCCGAGCAGCAGCGTGCGCTGCCGCTGGCTGTGGACCAACAGCGGCGAGCCATCCTTGGTCCAGATCGACGCATACTTGTGCGCGGACTTCACCGGCCGCACCAGCAGGATCACACCATAGAGAATCGGCGCCCACAGCCACTTCGGGATTTCGATCACCCGCGGGTCGGTAAGGAACTGCGCGAGATACCGGCGCACGGCCGATGGCGTGGCGGCGTCGGGCGTGCCGAGATTGACGAGCAGCACGCCCACCTTGGGCGTGCGGTCATGCGAGAACGGCGGTTCGGGGGCGTGTGCCATGTCAGGTCAGGTTGTTGGCGTGGCAACAGCGTCCCGCCAGCGGGGTGGCGCCATGCGTGCAGGCCGCGACGGAGGCGGGAGACGGCGCCGGCGGCGCGCTCATCCGGGGCGCCGCGCGCGCCAATTGTCGAAATTGCGCCGCGCTTCACTGCGGATCGCGTTGCGGACCATGGGCGTCCAGCCGAGCAGCGCGCCCTTGACACCCAGCGCCATGCGGCTCCACCGCCACAGGTCGAAGGTGTCGCGCTGCGTGGCGATCAGGCCGTCGCGGAACGTGAACGCCGACTCGATACGGTTGTGCACCGGGCGCCTGGTGACGGAAAACGTGTAGCGCGGCTCCCAGTGGGCGGAGCCGGTCGCGGCGTCGGCGCGGATGTCGCGCCACTCGAGCCTCGTGTCCCGCCCGCGCTCGCAGAACATCGTCCACATCGCCCCGACCTCCGGCCCGCGCACATCGAAAATGGGATCGGCGAAATGCGCGTCCGGCGCGTAGCACGCGACCAGCGTGGCCGCGTCCTTCGCTGCAAACGCGGCATAGAACCGCTCCAGCAGGTGCGCGTTGGCATGCGGCGCGACGTCAGTCGTCATTGCTCTGCGCCGACATCGCGTTGGACAGGAGCTTGGCCGTCACGTCGACGATGGGAATCACGCGCTCGTAGGACATGCGCGTGGGGCCGATCACGCCCAGCGTGCCGATGACCTTGCCGTTCTGTTCGTAGGGCGCGGTGACCACCGACAGGTCGTCGAGCGGGTTCAAGCCCGACTCCTCGCCGATATAGATCTGCACGCCGTGCGCGCGTTGCGACAGGTCGAGAAGATGCAGGATCGACGTCTTCTGCTCGAACATGTCGAAGAGCCGCCGCAGGCGTTCCATGTTCGACGAGATGTCCTCGGCCTGCAGCAGATTGCGCTCGCCGGTGACGACGAGCGACTCGCCCTCCGCCAGCGCGCCCTCGCCCGCGTCCACCGCCGCGGTCATCAGCCCGGCGATGTCCGCGTGCAGCGCCCGCAATTCGTCGGCAATGCGCGCCCGGATCGTGGCCAGCGGCTGCCCCGCGAAGTTGTTGTTGAAGAAATGGCTGGCTTCGGCCAGCTGCGCCTGGGAATAGGCGCGGTCGGTGTGCAGCACGCGGTTCTGCACGTCGCCTTCGGCGGTGACCAGGATCAGCAGTACGCGGCGTTCGGCCAGGCGCAGGAATTCGATGTGGCGAAAGGCCGCCTCGCGCCGCTTGGGGGTCATCACCACGCCCGCGAACTGCGTCAGTTGCGACAGCAACCCGGCCGCGGTACTGACGAGCTGCTGCGGCCGGTCCGCGACAAGTTCTTCTTCGAGACGCTGGATCTCCGCATTGCCCAGCGGTTTGACGATCATCAGGCTGTCGACAAAAAACCGGTAGCCCTTGGCGGTGGGAATGCGCCCGGCCGACGTGTGCGGGCTGGCGATGAAGCCCAGGTCCTCGAGATCGGCCATCACGTTCCGGATCGTGGCCGGCGAGAGGTCGAGCCCGGAATGCCGCGACAGCGAGCGCGAACCCATCGGCTGGCCATCGCCGATATAGCGCTCGATCAGGGTCTTCAGCAGGTGCTGCGCGCGGGGTTCCAGCATGCACCGATTCTACGCCGCCGCATCCATCCCCGCGACCACACGGCGCGGTGAGCCGGGTCCCTCCATCGAAGGACCGAAGCGGCCGCATCCATTTCCTATGGTTTAATCGCGCCCATGTCGGATCACGTCGCTCCCGTCCCGTTCAAGCGCGTGGCCCTCGTCGGGCGCCAGGCCAGCCCCGGCCTCGCGCAACCGCTGGCACGGCTTGCCGCCTTCCTGGCGGCGCGGGGGCGGGAGGTCATCGTCGAAGCCGAAACCGCGCAATTCGCGCCGGTCCCCGGCTTCGCCACGGCACCCGCCGCCGAGTTGCCCGCGGGGGTGGACCTGGCCATCGTCGTGGGTGGCGACGGCACGATGTTGTCCATTGCGCGGCGGATGGCGCCCTTTGCGGTGCCCCTCATCGGTATCAATCAGGGCCGCCTGGGCTTCCTCACCGACATTCCGCTCGCCACGATGGAAACGGTGCTCGCCGCCATGCTGGACGGCCGCCACGTCGAAGAGCGCCGCACGCTGCTCGCGACCGTGGTGGAGTGTCAGGACGGCGGCCGCCACGAGTTCCTGGCATTGAACGATGTTGTGGTCAATCGCGGCTCACTGGGGGGCATGATCGATTGCGCCGTGGCCATCGACGGGCGCTTTGCCTATGCGCTGCGCGCCGACGGCATCATCGTGGCCACGCCCACCGGTTCCACCGCCTACGCGCTGTCGGCAGGCGGCCCCATTCTCTCGCCGCGGCTGCCGTCGTTGGTCCTCGTGCCGGTGGCGCCGCATGCGCTGACCCACCGGCCGATCGCCATTACCGACGATGCGGATATCGCCATCACGGTCACGCGCGGCCGCGACGCCAGCGTCCACTGCGACGGGCAGGCCCACTTTGCGCTGGCTGAGGGCGACCGCGTGACATTGCGGCGCGCGCCGTTCACCGCGCGCTTCCTGCACCCCGAGGGCCACGACTACTTTGCGATGCTGCGCGAAAAGCTCCACTGGAGCGAGACACCGGAGCGTCTCACGGCCGGACGCGCCGATTCGCCGCCGCTCTAGCCGTTAACGCCCGCCCACCATGCTGCGTTCGCTCGCGATCCGCAATTTTGTCGTCGTCGATGCGCTCGACGTCGAGTTCGACACGGGCTTTACCGTACTTACCGGCGAAACAGGCGCGGGCAAGTCCATCCTGCTCGATGCACTGGGGCTGTTGCTGGGCGACCGCTTCCTCCCGGGCCAGCTGCGTCCCGGCGCCGAACGCGCCGAGCTGGCCGCCGAATTCGCTATCGCCGATACGCCAACGGTGGGCGCATGGCTCGCGGAAAACGATCTCGTTGCCGACGGCGACACGGTGCTGCTGCGGCGCGTGCTCGACGCGCAGGGCAAGAGCCGGGCGTGGATCAACGCGCGGCCGGCCACCGTGGCGCAGATGAAGGACCTGGGCGAGCACCTGGTCGACATTCACGGCCAGCATGCGCACCAGTCGCTGGGGTCGCCCGAAGCGCAGCGCAATCTGGTCGACGCCTATGGCGGCTTCACCACGCTGGCGCAGGAGGTGGCGGAACGCTGGCGTGCCTGGCGCACGGCCGTCGAGCGCCGCGACGCGGCCGCGCATGGTGCTGCGGCCCACGTCGCGCAGCGCGATGCGCTCCAGAGCCGGCAGCGCGAGCTGGCGGTGATGGCCGTGGCGCCGGGGGAATGGGCGCAGCTTGCCGCTGCGCAATCGCGCCTGGCCAACGCCGCGACGCTGATCGTGGCCGCCACCGACGGCATGGCCACGCTGGTCGATGCCGACGATGCAATGAGCGTGCGCCTGGCGCAGCTGCTGCACCGCATGGAAGGCGCCGCCGCGCACGACCCGGCGCTGGCCGATGTCGTGGCGCTGCTGACGCCGGCAAGGATCCAGATCGACGAAGCCGCGCGGGCCTTGCGTGACTATCAACGCCGCCTCGACCTCGACCCGGAGGAACACAAGCGCGTCGAGGAGCGGCTTGCGGCAATGCACGACATCGCGCGCAAGTATCGCGTGCGTCCCGAGGCCCTGCCCGAGTTGCTGGAGAGTACGCAGGTCGAACTGGCCGCGCTGGCCGCCACCACCGATGCCGCGGCGCTGGCCGAACGCGCCGCGCTCGCCGAGCGTGAGTTCCAGGGCGCGGCCAGGCAGCTCGCCAAGAAGCGCGAATATGCAGGCAACGAACTCGCTCATCGGGTCACCGCGGCGATGCAGCAGCTGGCGATGGAGGGCGGCCGTTTCGAGGTCAGCACCGAAGCACTCGTCACGCCGGCAAGCTATGGGCTGCACGATCTCACGTTCTGCGTGGCAAGCCATCCCAAGCAATCGCTGGCGCCGCTCGCCCGCGTGGCCTCGGGTGGCGAGCTGTCGCGCATCGCGCTGGCGGTGCAGGTGGCGGCGAGCGAGGCCGGCCAGATCCCCACGCTGATCTTCGATGAAGTGGACAGCGGCGTTGGCGGCGCGGTGGCGGCCACCGTGGGCCAACTGCTGCAGAGCCTGGGCGCGCGTCGCCAGGTGCTGTGCGTCACGCACCTGCCGCAGGTGGCGGCTTGCGCCGACGCGCACCTGCGCGTCAGCAAGACGGGCCATGCCAACGGCGTGCGCTCCGAGCTGGCGGAACTCGATGCGACGCAACGTATCGAGGAATTGGCGCGCATGCTGGGCGGCGCGGAAATCACCGCCAAGACGCGCGCCAACGCGCGCGAACTGCTGGAGGCCGGGAAGCGCAAGAGCGATCCCCGGTAAGTGCGCCAAGCGCACCGGTGCAGCGTCGCTATTCGCCCTTGAAGCCCGAGGCCTTGATCACCGGGCCCCACTTCGCGCTGTCAGCGGCCATCAGTTGCGCGAGTTGGGCGGGGGTGGACCCCTGCACCTCGACACCCATCCTGGTCAGGCGCTCCCTGACGTCCGGCATCTGGGTCACCGCGACGACCGCCCGGTTCAATGCCTCAATCACGGCCGCGGGCGTTTTCGCGGGCGCGTAGAACGCGTACCAGCCGCTGCCCTCGATGTCCTTGAAGCCCGTTTCCTTGAACGTCGGGACATTGGGCAGCAACGGCGAGCGGTTGGCGCCCGACGTGGCGAGCACGCGAAGTTTGCCGGAGCGGTCGAGTTCCAGCAGTTCGATGTGCGTGTCGATGCCGGCGGGGATCTGCCCGCCGACCAGGTCGTTCAGCATCGGCGCGCCGCCCTTGTACGCAATATGCTGCATGTCCACGCCCATCCCGCGGCCGATCATCGCGCCGAAGAAGTGCGGCAGGCTGCCCGGCGCGGGCGAACCGAAATTGGCCTGCTGCGGATTGGCCTTGACCCACGCCACGTACTCCTGCATCGTTTTCGCCGGATGCGCGCTGCCCACCGCAAAGCCGAACTGGAAGAATCCGACGAGCGACAGCGGCGCAAAGTCCTTGACCGGATCGTAGTTGAGATTGGTGTAGATGAGCGGCGCCAGCACCGGGATGACGATCGGCGTAAGCAGGATCGTGTTGCCGTCGGGGGCGGCGTTCTTGAGCGCTTCCGCCGCAATGCGCCCGCCGGCACCCGTGCGATTTTCGACGATGAGGGTCGCGCCGAGCGGTTCGCGCATCTTGTCGGCAAAGAGGCGCGCGATGATATCGGCACCACCGCCGGGCGCGAAGCCGACCAGGACCTTGACCGGCGGCTTGGCGGGGGCGGGGGCTTGCGCCATCGCCACGGCGCCGGTGACGATGGCCAGAAATGCAACCGCGGTGTTGAACCATCGTCGTTGCGTCATATTGCACTCCGTGCGTGGCACATCGGCTGCGAAGTCACGGTCAATCGATGCGCGCGCCGGAATCCTTGGCGACCTTGGCCCATTTCACGATTTCGCCGCGGATGAACACCGCAAATTGATCAGGCGCATTGCCGCCGGGGGCGGCACCCTGCGCGGCCCACACGTCCTTCAAATCCTGGCGCAGCAGTGCCTTCGCAACTTCGGCCTGCAGTTTGTTCACGATGTCGGCAGGCGTGCCGGCCGGAGCCCAGATGCCGTACCACGTGGTCACCTCGTATCCCGGCACGCCCGCCTCCTTCATCGTAGGGAGCTCCGGAAAGGCCGGCGATCGGCCGGGCGTGGTCACCGCCAGCGCGCGCAGCTTGTTGGCGCGGATCTGCGGCGCGCTGCTGCCCATGCCATCGAACATGAGGTCCACCTGGCCGCCGATCAGGTCCTGCATCGCGGGGCCTGCGCCCTTGTACGGAACGTGGTTCATCTGCGTGCCGGTCATCGTCTTGAAGAGTTCCGGCGCGAGGTGATGCGACGTGCCGTTGCCGGCGGACCCGAAGTTGAGTTTGCCGGGATTGGCCTTGGCATAGGCGATGAGTTCGGTGATCGAATTGATCGGCAGCCTGGGATTGACGACCACGACATTGGGCACCACCGCCACCAGCGTGACCGGCATCAGGTCGCGTTCGAGGTCATAGGGCAGCTTCGAGTACACGCTGACCGCGATCGTATGGTGGACGGCGCCCACCAGGAAGGTGTAGCCATCCGGCGGCGACTTGGCAACGATGTCGGCACCGATGGTGCCGCCGGCGCCACCGCGATTGTCGATGAAGAACGATTGGCCGAGTTGCTGCGACAGCGCGGCCGCCAGTGGCCGCGCGAATGCGTCGGTGCCGCCGCCCGCCGCGAACGGCGACACCAGCTTGACGGGTTTCGTCGGCCAAGCCTGCGCCAGCACCAGCGAAGGCGTCAACAGGCATGCCAAGGCGCACGCGAGTGCGCGCATAGTCAACAGTTTCATTGCATCCTCCAATCGTGGACGGCCGCGTCAAGTCTTCAATGCTTGTCGTCGACCCTTGCAGCCGGCGCTCGCGGCTTATCAGCTAGTCTAGCCGAGATTGCGCCGATGGCGATACGACATCGCAATGAACAACGGCCGCACGCGTGTACTTGCCGATCGAGTCGAGCAGCACGATCACCATCGGCTTGCTGGGAGCCGCGGCCAGCATGACCACGCAATGCCCGGCCTCGCGGATGTAGCCGGTCTTCTGCAACTGGATATCCAAGGTGGCGCTTTTGACCAGCGCGTTGGAGTTGTTGTAACCGATCGTCGGGTCCGTGGGCTGCACTTCGACGTAATGCGCCGGCGTGGTCGAGTAGGCGCGGATCAACGGGTAGGTGGCGGCGGCCGGCACCATGTGCGCGAGGTCGTTGGCTGTGGACACATTGCAAGAAACCGTTCATTGCGGTAAAGGCAGTGCGCCTGCAGGCCTGGGGCCACGTCGCGCCAGCGCTGCTCCTCGCGCCGGAGCGTGGTGTACGCCCGATGGGCCGATGCACTGGCGCGCAGTCGCGCCATCAGTTCGGCATTGAGTCGCTGGCCGTGCAAGCGCAGATGCCGCTCGGCCGCGACGTCGCATGCAGTTACATGATCGTGCATGCCGGCGCCCTCAGCCCGGTGCAGGCGCGACGTCGCTGCCGATGACTTCACGCAGTGTCGCCATGCTGCGCCGCAGATGCGACTTGACGGTGCCGAGCGGCAGCCCGGTCTGCTCGGAAATTTCCTGCTGGGTCAGGCCGCGGTAGAAGCTCAAGGACACCAGTTGCCGCCGCAAGGGGTCGAGGGCCTCCAGTGCGGCCTTGAGGCGGCTGCCCTGCTGCGCAGCGAACAGCAGGTCCTGGGGGCCTGGGTCGGGACTGGGCAGACCTTCGTCGAACTCCTCCTGTGCCGAGGCATGGACGTGCGGCGAGCGCATCTGGCTGCGTGCAGCATCCAGCGCGCGGGAACGCGCGATCGTCAAAACCCACGCCGGAACCGAACCTCGGGCGCGATCAAAGCGCGGCGCCTGCCGCCAGACTTGCCAGAACACGTCCTGCAGAACTTCTTCGGCACTCCCCACGCTGCGGGTGATCTGCAAGGCCAGTGAGAAGACCTGGGCACTCAGGCGTGCATACAACGCCGCAAGAGCGTTCTCGTCCTGGTGCATCACCCGCGCAATGAGGCTTTCAAGCGATTCGGTTTGGGCGCCGTCGAGCGTGGCCGCGGTGGCGGGAACCGGATCGTGCGCGTCGCCCCAGTCGTCGACGCTGGAATCCGATGCCTCGCCTTCAGGCGGAACGAAGTCATCGTCCACCTCCGGTAGCGGACCGGTCTCAGTCATGGGGTACCCTCGACCACATCGTTGGCGGGGTCACGCCCCATCCGCTACTTCTACCACGGTTCGCCCGGAACCCGTGTGGGACACAGGCGGCTACCGGCCCCCCACGGCGTCCGGGTCGTGCAGTCGGGGTTTCGGTCGAATTCGCGCTTTGTTGCATCCAAATGGCCGGTTTCGTCGGAATGACATGAGGGGCCATCTCGGGCAGAATTACGCCCATCAGGACGCTCGGAACATGCCAGTGACCGCCAACAATCAGCCGATGGATACGGATGCCGAAGGGGGCCAGGACGAACTGTCGGCCCTGTCGGGGCTGATCGCCGCCGAATTGACGGTCAGGCAGCCCGACGCGCAGCGCGATGCGGCAATTGCGTCCGCATTGTTGGGTCGCGCCCGCCAGAGCGCCATTGCGCATCGCAACTACGTGACCCTGCGGCGAGAGGCACGATCCTACTTGCAAGTGGCCGTCGGGATGCGTTCCTGCACGCTGCGCCACGGCGGGGGCGTGAGGATCGACCTGGTGCAGCTCTTGCCTGACGCCGCGCTGATTTGGCCCGCGGGCGATCTGGCGCAGGAAATTCTCGTGATGACGGGTAAATTGCATGACGGTTCCGGCAGCACGTTGAACCAGCATGACCTTGGTGTGTTCCGCCAGTCCTCGCCACCGCTTCGTGCGGGCAACGCCGGTGCGCACCTGTATGTGCGCAGTCTCCTTGCCGTCGAGTCATTGCCCGCGGCGGAGCAGCGTTGGTGGAGCAGCAACGACGCAACCCGCGCGTCCGGCTGGGAACCGCTGTCCGAAGGTGTCGAGATCAAGGGTTTGCGCTGTGTCGGCGATGTGGTGTCCACCCTGGCCCGCATCGCGCCAGGTGCGGCGGTGGTCGACCATGGTCACGGCCTGGATGAGGACTGCATGATGTTGCAGGGGGATCTCTTCCTTGGCGACATCCTCCTGCGCGAGAACGACTATCAAATGGCGCCTGCCGGCGGCACCCACGTCAACAGCATGAGCGATACCGGCGCCCTGTTCTACTTTCACGGGCGCATGCCGACGCCCATTTGACCTTGCGTCATCCGTTCGCTCGCGCGCGTTCGGCACCGGGATGAGTTTGCTACTGACGGATCATCCTTTCGGCGGCGCCGGCCTCGACGATGGGCGTCCAGGTTGCCGTGTCGGTTACCCCGTCACTTCTTTCCGGATGCAGGCTTGCGCACGCGCGCCGGTTCGTCCCTCGTGCTGCGGAATGCCAGCGCGGTGTCGAAGGCTGCCTTGGCGAAGGCGAGCACGGCGCCGAAGTCCTCGTCGGATAGCCTGCGCGCGGCATCGCTGCTGCGGTAGATGTTCGCGAATTCGCGCTCGCGTCCCGCCTGCACGGCGAAGCGGCCGATGCCCAGGCCCTCGAGCGTTTGCCATACGCCGGGGTTGTACGAGCGGGTGAAGCGCATGACGAACGAAATCGGATCGTTGCGGCCCAGCACCGACGCCAGGCGCAGGATGATTTCGAAAGGCAGGGCAACCTTGCCGTTTTCGACCAGGTCGAGCAGCGTAGGGTCATCGAGATTGATCGCCTCGCCGACGTCCTTGAGGCTCAAGCCCGCCGCTTCGCGCATGCCGCGCAGCACGTTGCCGGTCTTTGCCAGCGCGCGCCGCTGCTCCGGCTTGATCAGGATGGCCTTGGCCGCGCCGATGGAGGCATCGGCGGCAGCGCCGGCAACGCCCAGCACCGAGTCCGACCAGGACCGGACCTGCCGCGCGACGCCGACCAGCGTCGACTCGGCGGGGAGTGCCCTGGCTTCGCGCGCGCGTGTGGCCGCTGCGGTGGAAGATTTTTTCGTGATGCGCTTGCCTGGAGTGGGCATGACTGCTCCTCACGGATTAATCCATTGACTTCCCATGCTGGCAACACGGGAAAGACCTAAGTTGCTTCCGCAATGATCGGGGCGCCCAATCCCTGGCCGCGCCATGGGTCTGCGTCGACGCTGCAACCGGCCACCACGGCGGAATCAATCGATGATACCCGCGATCAGTCGCCGTCCCGCGCGGTCCATTCTGAGATGGCGAAAGCTCTGCATCTCCCGGTGTTCAGGTTGTGGGCTGCGTGAAAGTCAGTCGCGCCAGCGCCTCCCGCAATGCCTGGCGTTCCTGGGGCGATGGATCGGTGCCGGGGAAGACGTGGGTGGTGTGGCGCTCGCGGTCGAGCCAGAACATGCCGGTGACCCTGGCCGCTTCCTCGGCGGCCGCAAGCCACGTGATGGTATCCGCGCCCTGCTCCGCCGTGCGCAGGAAGCGCCGGGTGATCGCGTGAAATGCCGGGAGCGAACTGGCGACACCCGGCGTGTCTGCCCAGCCTGGATGCATCGCATGGACCACCACGTCGCTATTCTGCAGTTGTTCCGCCCACATCTCCGTCATGGTGACGAGGGCGCGCTTCGTGCGGGCATAGGCGCGGCTGCCGTCGTAGATCGCCTTCTCGTATTGCAGGTCATCGAGCGCTAGGCCGGTGGCATACATGCCGCCGGAGGCCACGTTGATGATTCTGGACGGCGCCGATTGCGTGATGCGCGGCAGCAGCATCTCGGTCAGCAGAAAGGGGGTGAGGAGGTTCGTCGCCAGCGTGGTCTCGTTGCCCTCCGCAGTGATCGTGCGCTGGTTGAGGAGGACGCCGGCATTGTTCACGAGGACATGGATCCGGGGCTCGGTCTTGAGCAACTTTCGCGCGAGCTTTCTGACATCGGCGAGCAGGGAGAGATCGGCCAGCGCCACCGCGACCTTGTCGTTGCCGGTCGTGGCGACGATCTCGCGCCGGGCGTGTTCGGCCTTGTCTGGATTGCGGCCCACCAGAATCACCCGCGCGCCGAGCTCGGCCAGCTGCGAAGCGGCCGCTTGTCCCAGGCCCGACGTGGCGCCGGTGACGACTGCCGTACGACCGCGCAGTGACACCACCAGCGGCTTCCAACTCCGCTTGCGCCAGTGATAGCCGACGTTGGTGAAGCCGAGCAGGCCGGGTACGATCAGGTGGTCCTGCAGATCGGTCACCCGGCTTCGTCCGGGCGCGGCGGGTTCCTCGCACAGGACCGCCTGCAGGTCGTACGTCATAGCGGGATCATCGCCGGCTACCGTGTGGCGGCCGGGAGGAGGTCGGCGCGGCCCACGATCGATGCCGTGGCCATCAATTCGCCGAGCAATGCCATCGAGGCCGTGCCGGAAACGCCGTAGGGATCGAGGGTGGCGCTCTCCGAATACTTGAGCAGCACGGAAGCGTTCACGCGTTCGAGGTTCACGAGGCCCATCGACCAGTGGGCGAATCGTCGTTCGCTGATCTCCTCGTAGGAAAGGATCACCACGTCCTTGTGC
>JANNKR010000246.1:0-27019 GCA_031396395.1 Betaproteobacteria bacterium | reverse complement strand
ACGCGCGTACCGGACACGACGCCGTGATCACGCTCGTACCGGACACGACGCCGTGATGACGCTTGTATCGGACACGACGCCGTGATGACGCTTGTATCGGACACGACGCCGTGATGACGCTTGTATCGGACACGACGCCGTAGGCGCGGCTTCAGCCGCGCGCAACGCCGCGCAGTGACGTGCGAACTCAAGGAAGGCGGAAACCGCGCAGTGACCTGCGCATTTGAGCGAGGCGGAAGCCGCGCCCGCTGTGCTGCCGCGTCAAGCTTCGTCGGGGTCCGGATCGTCGACCGATGCTGCGCGCTGCAGTTGCGCCGCCACGCCGGCCGGCGCCTGTGCGGGTATGCGCGGCGTGGTCTGCGGCACATCGGCATTCTGCGCACGATGCCGCAACGCGTGATCCATCAGCACGATCGCCACCATGGCTTCGGCAATGGGCGTGGCGCGGATGCCGACACAAGGATCATGGCGGCCGTGCGTGTTGACGATCACGCCCTGACCCTGCTTGTCGACGGAATGCCGATCGAGCCGGATCGACGACGTCGGCTTGACCGCGATCGCTACGCGCACGTCCTGGCCGCTCGAGATGCCGCCCAGGATGCCGCCGGCGTGATTGGAAAGAAAGCCCGCAGGCGTCATCTCGTCGGAGTGCTCGGTGCCCCGTTGGGCCACCGCTGCGAAACCGGCGCCGATCTCGACACCCTTGACCGCGTTGATGCCCATCAGGGCGCCGGCAAGGTCGGCATCGAGCTTGCCGTAGACCGGCTCGCCCCATCCCACCGGCACGCCGGCTGCGACCACTTCGATCCTTGCGCCGACCGAATCGCCGGATTTGCGCAGGCGGTCCATGAAAGCCTCGAGTTCGGGCACCAGCGTGGCGTTGGCGACAAAGAACGGATTGGCGTCGACATGTTCCCAGGATTCGAAGGGAACGACGTTGGGGCCGAGCTGGGTCAGGTGGCCGCGGATAGCAACGCCATGGCGCTCGCCGAGCCACTTCTTTGCGATCGCGCCCGCAGCGACCCGCACGGCGGTCTCGCGGGCCGACTGCCGTCCGCCGCCGCGGTAATCGCGGATACCGTACTTCTGCCAGTACGTGTAATCGGCGTGTCCCGGACGGAACGTATCGGCGATGTTGGCGTAATCCTTGCTGCGCTGATCCTGGTTGCGGATCAGGAGCGCGATCGGCGTGCCGGTGGTGCAACCCTCGAACACCCCGGAAAGAATCTCGACAGTGTCGGGTTCGCGGCGTTGCGTGACATGGCGCGACGTTCCGGGGCGCCGCCGGTCCAGCTCGTGCTGGATGTCGGCCTCGGCCAACGCCAGCCCCGGCGGACATCCGTCGACGACGCAGCCGATGGCCGGACCGTGCGACTCGCCGAAAGAGGTGACACAAAAGAGCGTGCCCAGTGTATTGCCCGACATGACATGGCCTGCCTGATCGAATCGCGATCGAGTCTAGCATGCAGCCGCAATCGATCCTGCGGGGCGCCGAGCGCACCGCAGACGAGGCGCGTGCCGTACCGGGCCGCTTCGCGTCAGCTGCCGCGCCGCGCCGCCGGCGGCAGCGGGGCGAGATAGCCGATGACCAGCAGCAGGACACCGACGCCGAGGAAAGCGACCACGCGCGACAGGCCCGACAGCGCGGCCAGATCGATCAGGAAGAGCTTGCCGACCACGACGGCCAGCAATGCCGCGCCGACCATCCACAGCGGCCGGATCGCGCGCTTGTTCGCGACTACCATCAGCGGCAATGCCGTCGCCGTCCACATCAGCGTAAGCGTTGCCTGCAGTGTCGTGGACCGGAGCAACGCGTGCCACCGCCACGGCACGTCCAGCCATTGGTGCACGGTGCGAAAGACGATTGCATTGACCAGCAGGAACACGGCGGTGCCCAGCCAGGCGTACGACTGCGTCTCGTCGATCGTGCCCGTGGCCCGGAGCCACGCGAACAGGACGACCAGCGCTACTATCAACGTGAGGTCGAGCGGGTTGACCAGTGGCACATACGGCAGCGGCTCCGCACCGCCGGGTGACACCACGTTGACCACGACAAACCACACCGCCAGCAGCGCGGCCATCGCGGTGGCTGCGCTGATCGCATACGAATCATGATGGTCGGACCACGGCCAGCCGCGCCACCTTGCCGTACGCGGGGCCAGCGCAAGGTACACGACGGCGGGCCACGCGGCGGCACACGCCATCCACACCGTGCCTTCGGCAAACCAGCGCCCCACCCATTCGCTGGCTTCCCACGACAGCCAGCCGACCAGAGCAA
Source organism: Betaproteobacteria bacterium (assembly GCA_031396395.1). Lineage (GTDB taxonomy): Bacteria > Pseudomonadota > Gammaproteobacteria > Burkholderiales > Casimicrobiaceae > VBCG01. The sequence continues at coordinate 24,741 of JANNKR010000246.1, read as the reverse complement.
TGGCCGAGGCGGTATGCGCGTGCTTCAGCCACGCAGGCGCGGCAAGCGGCCGACCCGCGGCAATCGCCGCAGCTTCGCGTGATGCATCCGCGGCGCGCAACACGCACCAATGGACGATCCAGGCCAGCGGCCACACGACCAAGCCCCAGGCCCGCAACGTGGTGTGCATCCGCTCCCAGTCGCTGATGCCGACCAGCAGCATTGCCGGTAACAGCACCACGCCCAACCACACGAGCCGCGACCAGCGCAACCAGCGCTGCAACACCAGCGCCACGGCCACCGTCCCCGTCACGAAAGCCAGCATGGCATTGGGCACGTCGCGACCCGAAAGCCCGGGCACGAGCTCGCGCGCGGCGCCCCAGTACCACCACACCATCGCCCACGCGAGGATGAACGGCACCACGGCGCGTTCCCACGCCGTCACCTGTTCCCGGTAGCGATCCGCCAGCCACGCCGACGCGAATCCCGCCAGCGCGATCAGTGCCATGCCAAGGAAATCGGCGTTGAGGAACATGCGGTCGGCTTCGCGGTGCAGATCGGTCGCGAACGCGATGGCCGCCCCGACCTGCAGGAGCAGCGCAAAGGCGCGCGTGAGGGTCTGCCGCTGCCGGCAGCCGATCCAGTAGACACCGGCGGCCTCCAGCGCCCACCATGCCGACGTCCAGCGCGCGTCGACTGCATACGGAATGCCGATCGTAGCGAAGATGATGGCGAGGACGAGAAAGGCGCGTCCCAGGAGCGCCAGCCCGGGCGCCTGGCGCCTCCACAAGGCCAGGGCCAGCACGCCATAGAACGCGGCGACCGCGAACGCGCTGATGGCGGCACCATAGCGATGATCCTGCACCAGGCCGGTCTGCAGCGCGAAACCGATCAGCGGGACGCCGAAGACAAGCAGACCATCCACCGGCGCCCTGGTGCGCAGCGGTGCGCGTGCCGCGTACAGCACCGCAATCGCCACGTAGAACAGGAAGAACAGCACCAGGAAAGGCTCGACGGTCGCGAAGTACGCCGGTCGGTAGAAGCGGTGCCCCCAGAAGGCACCGAGCACGAACGTGAACACGAAGCCCAGCACGTTGAGCGCGCGCCAGCGCCGCACCCATGCCAGCGCGAAGATCGCCGCATTCAACACGGCAAAGTAGCCGAAGAGCGCCATCGGCGACGGCGCCGATGTCGACACGAGGAACGGCGCGAGGAAGCCACCGGCGATCGCAAGGCCTGCCAGCGGTTGCGCATCGCGGTACACCGCCAACCCGACCGTCAGCACGGCGATCGCGACGAACAGCACGAAAGCGGCCGTCGGCGGCAGTACATCGTAGAGCCGCAGCGCCGCATAGGTCGTCAGGTAGAGGATGCCCGCACCGGCGCCGACCAGCGAGACGCCATACCCTGGGCGCGCGCCAGCCAGCCGCATGCCGACACCGATCAGCGCGCATCCGGCGACCGCCACGCCCGCCAGTTTCAACTCGATCGGAATCGTGATCATGTCGGCAAAATGGCGCAGCAGGAACGCCACGCCGAAAAAAAGCACGACCACGCCGATGCGCGTGAGGAGATTGCCACCGGTCAGCCACGCCCAGACAGGATTGGGTGCCGTCGGTGGCAGCGCTGTGCGTCCCGGCATCGCGGCGGCCGGGGCGCGAGCTGCCGCAGCAACCGTGGTGGCGCCAGCGACCGGCGCGAAGGTCCCGTCCGGAGTGCGCTCGAAAGCCGCGGCGGGCGGCGGGGCGGAATCGCCGAACGCGGACTGCATGTCGACCGGGACGGTCGGTGCCAGTGGCGGGATCGATGCGACGGTTGCCGCGGTTGCGGGGACAGGCTCGGCGCCTGAAGGTGCCAGGCTTCGCGGCGCCCAGATGGATCGCCCTTCCGTCGGTTGCGTCGCTGCAGCGGGTTGCGCCGGCGGCACCAGCCCGGCCTCGATCCGCGCCAAGCGCGCTTCGATCGCGGTCAATCGTTCCGCCACGGTCAGCGCTGTCGGCGTGGCGCCCGCGGACATCGGTGGCGTGGACGCACGCGCTGCGGCCGGCGCTGGAACGTCGAGCCGGTCAATGGCCTCGTGCGCGGTAGCCACCCGTGTCTCGCGCTCCTGCAGCACTTTGCGCGAGCGGATTGCCAACGCGATGATCAACCCTGTGAATGCGCCCGCAATCGCGCCCTGATAGCCTGCTGCGGCGGCGCCAACGATCAATCCGGCGATGATGCCTAGTGCGATGAGCATGGCTTTGTCCTGAGTCCCGGGCCTGTGAATGGAAAGTTGTCAGCGACGTTCACCGCGCAGCGCGAGGACGCGTGCATGCAGCGCGTCCGGCGTGGCTTCGGCTGGCGGAACCGGCGGACCGACGACGATCGCGATGCGGGAGAATATTCCGCGCATCCGTTGCATCGCCCGGCCCTGATACGAGCGGCTGAAGAAGCTGCCCCACAACCCGCGCAGAGCCATCGGCACCACCGGTACCGGCGTATCCGCCAGCATCCGCTCGATACCGGCGCGAAACGGGGCCATCTCGCCCGTCTCGGTCAGCCGGCCCTCCGGGAAGATCGCGACGATCTCGTCGTTGCGCAACGCGGCGGCGGCGGTGGCAAACGCGGACGCCTTCAGTGCCGGGTCTTCCCGGGCGGATGCCACCGGGATGGCGCGCAGCGTGCGGAACAGCCAGTTGAGCCCGGGCACCTGGAAGATCCGGTGATCCATGATGAAGCGCATCGGACGGCGGACCGACGCGGCGATCACGATCGCGTCGACATAGCTCACATGATTGCAGACGACGATGCACGGCCCCTCCTCCGGCACGTTTTCAAGGCCCTCCTCCGTGACCCGGTAGACCGTGTGGATCAGCAGCCAGGCAATGAAGCGCATCAGGAACTCGGGCACGAGTCCGTAGATGTAGATCGCGACCACCGCATTCAGGATGCCGGTGACCAGGAAGAGGCCGGGAATGGACACGCCCGCACGCAGCAGCGCGATCGCAAGTCCCGCGGACGCCACCATGAAGATCGCATTGAGGATGTTGTTGGCGGCGATGATGCGCGACCGGTGCGAGGGCTCCGAGCGTTCCTGGATCAGCGCATACAGCGGCACGATGTAGAAGCCTCCGAACACGCCGATCAGCATCAGGTCCGCCACCACGCGCCAGTGCGTGGGCGCCGCCAGGAACGTGCCCACGCCGGCGAGTCCGGTAGCGTGCATGCCGCGCGTGGCGAACCACAGGTCCACCGCGAACAACGTGAGACCGATCGAGCCGAACGGCACGAGCCCCAGTTCCACCTTGTGCCCGGACAGCCGCTCGCACAGCAGCGAGCCCACGCCGATACCCACTGAAAAAAGCGCCAGCAGGAGCGTCACCACGTGCTCGTCGCCGCCCAGGACATTCTTGGCGAAATTGGGAAACTGGGTGAGCATCGTGGCCCCGTAGAACCAGAACCACGAGATGCCGAGCATCGACAGCCACACCACGCGATTGCCGTAGGCGAAGCGCAGGTTGCGCCACGATTCCGTGACCGGGTTCCAGTTGATGCGCAGATCCGGCGCGACGGCTGGCGTGACGGGAATGGCCCGGCTCACCAGCCACCCGGCCACCGCCACCGCCACCGCCGCGAACCCGGCCAGCACCGCCCCGTTGGGTTCCACTGCCACCAGCACGCCGCCCAGGATGGTGCCCAGCAGGATGGCGACGAACGTGCCCATCTCCACGAGGCCGTTGCCGCCGATCAGCTCGCGCGGCGCCAGCGTCTGTGGAAGGATCGCGTATTTGACGGGACCGAAGAGCGTGGAGTGGACGCCCATCAGGCCCAGCGCCACGAACAGCAGCACGAGGTTGCGCTGCCAGAAGCCCGCCAGGCCGACCAGCATGATCACGATCTCGAAGAGCTTGATGTAGCGGATGAGGCCCGACTTTTCGTACTTGTCGGCGAGCTGCCCGGCCGTGGCGGACAGCAGCACGAACGGCAGGATGAAAATCCCCGCGGCGAGGTTGACCAGCGTGTTCGAATCGAGCGTCGAGAGCGCAGCAGCCTGATAGGCGACAAAGATCACGAGCGCGTTCTTATAGATGTTGTCGTTGCCGGCGCCCAGGAACTGGGTCCAGAAGAACGGGGCGAAACGGCGCTGGGCGAGCAGGTCGAACTGGCCCGTGGACTGCGCTTGGGCGCTCATTGGGTCCGTCGTTCCAGTTCGGCCAGGTAGTCGAGCACCGACGTCAGCGCCGCGCGTACCGCCGGCGGGTCGGTGCGGTACCACACGGCCTTGCCGACCTTTTCGGCGCGCAGCACCCCGGCCTCGCGCAGGACCTTGAGGTGGTACGCGACCGCGGACCGCGACAGCGTGGAGGCCGCGACGATCTGGGCGATGGTCAGGCGCTCGCCCGGCTCGAACATCAGCACGATGCGCTGGCGATGCTCTTCGCCCAGCGCCTCGAACAGGCCCGCGGTGCGGCGCCACGCGCGGGGAATGGATCGGGCATAGCTTGGACGCATCACGGCCTCCGTCAACAAAACTACATGACTAGTTTTATAGTTATGTATCCGGGTGCCGTCAAGAGGCCACGGACCGGCAGCCGACGAACGGCGACCCGGCGGGATACGCCGTCATCGACCCGGCCACGCACCGGCGCGACGTTTGCTAACATGCGTGGCCGACCCGATCCCGCGAACATGCAGACCTACCTCGACTTCATGCGCCATGTGCGCAGCCACGGCGACCGCAAGGACGACCGCACCGGCACCGGCACGCTTTCCGTGTTCGGCCACCAGATGCGCTTCGACCTCACGCGCGGCTTTCCCCTGCTGACCACCAAGCGGGTGCATACCAAGTCGATCGTGCACGAGTTGCTGTGGTTTCTGCAGGGCGACACCAACATCGCCTATCTCAAGGCGAATGGGGTCAGCATCTGGGACGAGTGGGCGGATGCCAATGGCGACCTGGGTCCGGTGTACGGCGCGCAGTGGCGATCATGGCCCACCCCCGACGGGAACCGCATCGACCAGCTGGCGGCGGTCGTCGCGGAAATCCGGCGCAACCCGGATTCAAGGCGGCTCATCGTGTCGGCGTGGAACGTCGGCGAAATCCCGCGCATGAAGCTGCCGCCATGTCATGCCTTGTTCCAGTTCTACGTGGCGGATGGCCGGCTGTCGTGCCAGCTCTATCAGCGCAGCGCCGACATCTTCCTGGGCGTGCCCTTCAACATCGCCTCGTATGCGCTGCTGACGCACATGGTGGCGCAGCAGTGCAACCTGGCAGTGGGCGATTTCGTCTGGGTCGGTGGCGATTGCCACCTGTACCTCAATCACCTCGACCAGGTGGAGACCCAGCTGACCCGTGCACCCTTCCCGCTGCCCCGCCTGGTACTGAAGCGGCGGCCGGACACGCTCTTCGACTACGTCTACGACGACATCGAATTCGCCGATTACCAGTTTCACCCGGCGCTCAAGGCGCCGGTGGCGGTGTAGGCGAATCGAACAAAAGCAGTTTCGGCGGCCATCGCGTTCGCGCTGTTCGTCGCACTGCGCGCGGCGGGTATCCCCCGCTTTCAGGCGGACAAAAAAATGCCCGCCGGGAGGAGAGAAGCGGGCAAGGGGGACCTGCTGGAGAATTGACCCACTCCAGGGGGCCGGACGGTCGCCGTCCGGAGGCGCAGTCATTCCGCGGTCAGACCACGGACCTCGCGGCGTTGACCCGCTCCACCAGTTCCTGCATCGCAGCCTGCTGCGCGCTGGCGTCGTCGTCGCGCAGTTTGGCCGCCGCATCAAGCGGACGCGTCGCATTGCCGGCAAGCCAGAACTTGGGAAACTCGGGTGCGAACACGTCCATGACCTTTCCTTGATGGATGCCGACTCGACTGCCTGAGCATCCATAAGCAAGGCACATGCCACGTTCCCCGGATCACCCGGAATCAGGGGTTCGACAACGTTCTGCGAGAGCGGGAAATGTGGTGGGGCGTTTGCGACCGCGCGACACGCAGTCGCGCTGCGACCACCGCCCGTTGTCGCGGTTTGCCGACGCGTTGAATGACAACGGCATTAACCGCATGAATACAGGCACATTTTCCTGTCGCCCCTACCCGACAGTACATTGCGCAATCGCGTACTGCGTCACGTCAGCTCTTGGCCTCCTTGAACATGGACGGTTCGAGGCTGTGCCGTTGCAGGAGCTTGTAGAACTCGGTGCGGTTGCGCTTGGCGAGCTGGGCCGCCTGGGTAACGTTGCCCCCGGTGATCGTCAGGAGCCGGACGAGGTAGTCGCGTTCGAACGACTTGCGCGCTTCCTCGAACGGCACCAGTGCCGCCGCATCCTCTTTCAGCGCGCTCTGGACCAGTGAAGCGGGAATGACGGTGGTAGTGGTCAGTGCCAGCGTCTGCTCCAGCAGATTGAGGAGTTGCCGCACGTTGCCCGGCCACGGCGCCGCCACCAGCAATGCCATTGCATCCGGCGCCAGGCTGGGAACCGGTTTGCGATAGCGCTCGGCGAGGACCCGCAGGAAGTGTCCGGCAAGCATCGGGATGTCTTCCCGCCGTTCGGCCAGCGACGGCAACCGCAACGACACCACGTTGAGCCGGTAGTCGAGGTCCTCGCGGAACTGTCCGGATGCCTTCTGGGCATCGAGATCGCGATGCGTGGCGGAGATCACGCGCACATCCACCGGAATCGACTGCGTCGACCCGACCGGGCGAACCTCGCCTTCCTGCAGGACTCGCAGCAGCTTGACCTGGAGCCCCAGGGGCATATCGCCGATCTCGTCCAGCAGCAGCGTGCCGCCATCGGTCGCCTGGAACAGCCCCTTGTGCGCCTGGACGGCACCCGTGAACGCACCCCGCGCGTGCCCGAAGAGCTCAGACTCGAGCAGCTCGCCGGGGATCGCGCCGCAGTTCACGGGCATGAACGGACGGTCCCGCCGCGGGCTGGCGCGATGAATGGCGCGCGCCAGCAACTCCTTGCCGGTCCCCGACTCGCCATAGATGAGGACGCTGGCATCCGAATCCGCGACCAGCTTGGCTTGCCGCAACAGGTCTTCCATGACCGGGCTGCGGGTGATGATGCCTTCGCGCCATTCGCCGATGCCGGAATTGCCACGGCCGGCATCCTGCCCGGACAGTTTGAGCGCCGACGCCACCTTGGCCAGCAGGTCCTGGCTGTCGAAAGGCTTGGTCAGAAATCCGAACACGCCGCGCTGGGTGGCCGCGACCGCATCCGGAATCGTGCCGTGCGCCGTCAGGATGAGCACCGGCAGTCCCGCGTGCTGGCGATTGATCGCGTCGAACAACTGCAGCCCGTCGATACCGGGCATGCGCAGGTCGGTCACTACCACGGCGGGTCGCCGCACGGCGATTGCCGCCAGTGCCGTCTCGCCGCTTTCCGCGGTGCGCACGCGGTAGCCCGCCGAAGCCAGGCGGAGGCTGATCAACTTGAGCAGGTCGGGATCGTCATCGACCAGAAGAATGTCGCCGGTACTCATCGTGTTGTCTGCCTCGTGATTGACTCAGTTGCCGCCGCCACCGCTGCCGCCACCACCACCGCTGCCGCCGCTGCCGCCGCCACCACCGCCAGTGCCGCCGCCGCCCCCTCGGGCACGTTCGCGCAGCAAGCTGCGCTCCATCTGGCGTAACGCCTCGAGTTTTTGCAATGCGGCGTCCGCCTTTTGCTGTTCATCGCGCACCGCCCGTTGCCGACCGGTGATCTGCACCTGCAATACCAGCGCAAGAGTCTTGACCGACGGCGCGCCGGGGTTGCTCTTTGCAACATTTTCAAGCAACTGCAAGGCACGCTGATCGTCCTGCGGCGTCGCGCGCGACAACGTGTAGAGCACGGCCAGCCGTACGCGGTTGCCATCGGTACGCTGCCGTCCGAGCAGGGCCGTCATCGTCGTGATTTCGCGACGCACGTCGTCCGAACCGAGGTTGCCATACCGCTGCAGGTCGGCAAGCAGCGCGATCAATTCGGTGTCCTCGGCTGGCGGCTCGCGTGCGGCCGGCGCCATGGCTGGCGCCGGCGTCGGGACGACCATGGCCAACGTTCCGGACGCGGGTACCGCCGGCTGGGGTGCCTCGACGACCGGCGCCGTCGGCACGGGTGCTGCGAACGGCGGCTCGACCATCTCGATCGGTGGATACTCCACCAAGGGCGTGGGGATCTGCACCCGCTCCGGCTCCGCCTCCTCCTCGGGAGTGATGATGACCGGCGGCGGCAACGATGCGCAACCGGCGACCGCAGCCAGGGCCATCGCCATCAACGCGCGCCGGCAAAGCTGCGTCACTCGGAACCTCCTACCGTTGCCGACAGGGCCTTCCGTGCGGACGATGCGCCGGCGTCGCCGATGCCGCGCGCCAGCGGCAGCGACAGCCTGAAGCACACGCCCTTGCCACCATCGCCGCGGTCCAGTACTTCGATGCGACCGCCATGCGCGATCGCATATTCGCGGGCGATGGCGAGACCCAGTCCGGATCCCTTGACCTTGCCGTCCACCGGCGCGTTGCCGGAATAGAACGAGTCGAACACGCGCTCCCGCTCCGTGGCGGTGATCCCGGGACCGTGATCGGCGACATCGAGCAGCGCGAAGCCGTCGCGCTTCCGCGCGGTCAGCTCGATGGTGGACGAACGCGGCGAATACTTGATCGCGTTCGACATCAGGTTGTCGATCATGGTACGGATCTTCTCGCCATCGCCCACGACCACGACATCGGGTACGTCGGCGCGAATCGTGAGCAGGCGTGCGATCGCCGCAAGCTTCTGTTCCCGCAGCACTCGCTGCACCACATCGTGCAAAGGCACGGGGCCGACAGTATTAGGCTCCATCGCGCGTGACTGGTGCCACGTGAGCAGGTCCTCGATCAGCTTCTGCAGCGACAGCGTGTTCTCGCGGACGATACGCACGATCTCCCGCTGCTCCGGAGCAAGTCGCCCGCCGACGTTGTCGCGCAGCAACTCGACGCCTTCGCGCACAGCGGTGAGCGGGGTCTTGAGCTCATGCGAGACATGCCGCAGGAAGCGGTTCTGCTGCTGCTCGAGGTCACGCAGCCGGGTACGCAGCCATTCGAGGCGCTGGCCGACATAGCGCAGATCCTGCGGACCGTTGACCTCGATCGCATGGGCGAAGTCGGCAGTTCCCATCTGGCGGATCGCCACATCGAGCTGCCGGATCGGCCGGGCGATCAGCACCGCGAACAGGACCGCGAGCGCCAGCGCGATGCCGACCGACGCGAGCGTGAGGTAGAACCACTTCTCGCGCCCCTGCGCCGCGGTCTCCTGCAGGCGCTCGACGGCACGCTGCGTAAGCTGGTTGGTGGCGGAGAGCATGGCCTGGGATTGCTCGACCAGACCCGCGTAGCCGTCGGCAAGTTCGACGACTGCGTTCGCCGGACGCTGCGGCATGCGCAGCTTCTCGAACAGGAGCCCTTCGCGCAGCCGCAGTTGTTCGAGCGCGCCCAATTGCGGTGCCTCGAGCGGCAGCAGCGACAGCTGCTTCGCGGCCTGCAGGAATTCGGCGCGAACGCGGGCATAGTCCTCGAGCAGCGCCGGATCCTCGAGAATGATCTCCTGCCGCGCAAGCCGTTCAAGCGTCGTCGTGTGCTCGAACAGCTGGCGGCTGGACCGCCCGGCCTGCGCTGCCTGCAGGACTTCCTCGCGGCTCTGGGTCGACAGGCGATCAAGCGACAGCGCGAGTTCCGCCAGCGCATAGATGAGCGGCAGACTGACGAGCAAAAAGCTCAGCAGGATGAATTTCAGGAATGAGCGTGGGTAATACACGCGTTGGCGACCGCGGCTATAATTCTCCGCATTATGGCATCGGCGCCTGCGTCGCGCCGACTCGGTCCCGTCGGTGGCCGCCATCCACGCCAGGCCCGGCGCGTTCGGCCTTCCTGCCGCCTTCCCCTTGACTGCCATCGTACCCGCGGACATACCTGCCCCCGAACCGCCCCTGCTCGTGCTGATCGCCGCCGTGGCTCGCAACGGCGTCATCGGCGCGGACAACGCGTTGCCATGGCGCCTTCCCGGCGACATGCGGCGGTTCCGGGCGCTGACGACCGGTCACGCAGTGATCATGGGCCGCCGCACATGGGAGTCGTTGCCGCGCGCGCTTCCCGACCGCCAGAACATCGTGCTGTCCGGCCGCGCGAACCTCGTGGCGCCCGGTGCCGACGTGGTGTCGTCTTTCCCGGCGGCACTGGCGTGCGTGCGCCTGCCAGCACCGGTGTACTGCATCGGTGGCGGCGAAATCTACACGCTGGCGCTGCCGCACGCCGATGCGCTCTACCTCACCGTGATCAATGCCGATGTTGCCGGCGACACGCGCTTTCCGACCTTCGACCCGCGCGCGTGGCCGGAGACCGAACGCAGCGTCGCCATGAACGACGGCGACCACCCCTATTCCTTCGTCACGCGACGCCGGGTCGGTCCCGCACTGGCACTCCCGGCCGATCGACAACGTTGACCATGCGTGCGCGCCCGCGCGCCCGGGGTGCTACCAGATGCCGATCTCGATGCCGTGGCGCCGGTGGGCATCCGTCCGCAGTTCGACCTCGTCATCGGTTGCGGTCGTACGGATCCTGCGGCGCGCCATCCAGTCGAAGACCCGCGCGCGCATCTCGGCGCGCACCGTGTCGTACCCTTGCGCCGCGCCGAGGTCCGAAAGCTCCCGCGGGTCCGCCTGCAGGTTGAACAGCTGGGGCCGCAGACCCTGCCAGTGCACATACTTCCAGTCGCCGGTTCGCGCCATCACCGCGCGGCATTCATCGGCACGACGGCCCATCACCCGCCGCGCGCGGCGCATGCCGAAGTCGAGTTCACTGATCGCGCAATCACGCCAGCCGGCGCTGCTTTCCGCCCGCAACAACGGCAGCAGCGAGCGACCCTCGACCTGATGCGCGGGGATCGGCAGATCGAGCGCGGCGAGGCAGGTCGGCACGACATCGATCGCCTCCACGAAGCGCGCATCGGCGGTGCCACGCGTGGCGTCCGCCCGGGCATCGGGGTCGACCACGATGAAGGGAACGCGGATCACCTCGTCAAAGAACAGCTCCTTTTCTCCCAGGCCGCGATCCCCCAGGAACTCGCCATGATCCGCCGTGAATACGATCAGCGTGTCTTCCAGGCGCCCCGCCTGCCCGAGTGCCGCCATCAGCCGCCCGATTTCGGCGTCAACCTGGGCAATGAGGCCCATGTAGGCAGGACGCACGTGCCGGGCCACTTCCTCGCGCACGAATGACATGCACTCGTCGTGCTGGCGGTACGCCTGCATGACCGGATGCTCGTCGGCGGTGCCGTCCTGCGGACTGCGCACGATGGGCCCGGTGTCGCGGTCGCGGTACAACGCGTGCCAGGGCGCCGGCGCGACATACGGCCAGTGCGGCTTGACGTAGGAGAGGTGCAATGCCCATGGGGCTTCGCCCTGCGCCGCAATCCAGTCGAGCGCCACCCCGGTCATGTACGGCGACTCCGAGTGTTCCGCGCGCACCCGTGATGGGCGATGCACGTTGCGCATCTGCCACCCGGACCGGACCTCGCCACCGGCCTCGGTCGCGATCACGTATTGGCTCCATGGATCGGCGCCCACGTAGCCGCGCGCGCGCAGCCAGTCCCCATAGCCCGACTCGGGGCCGGGCGGCGTGTGTCCGTCGTAGCGGTCGATCTCGACAAATCCGCCGGCCCGCAAGTGGGTGCCGGGACCGGATTCGGCCGGGATGCCCAGCCTGGCGCAGCCCGCGACATCCGGCATCACGTGGGTCTTGCCGGCCAGCGCGATCGTGCGGCCCGCCGCCCGCAGGTGGTCGCCAAGGGTGGGCTGCCCCACGGCCAGCGGCACGCGATTCCACGTCGCGCCGTGCGAACTCATGTAGCGACCGGTGTAGAAGGACATCCGCGATGGACCGCACACACCGGACTGCACATAGGCGTGGTCGAAGCGCACGCCGCGCGCGGCCAGCGCGTCGAGATGGGGCGTGGACACGCGGCCGCCGTAGCACGACAGGTGGTCGCGCCGCAGCTGGTCGCACATGATGAAGAGGATGTTGCGGACGGAGGCCACGAAGAAGCGCCATGCGCGGCGGCGCGGCGAAGGGTCGGTTTTTTTGCGATAATGACCGCTTTGCTGCCATCGGGCAACGGACGTGCTCCGGGTCCCGGTCGCGCCGCAGCCGCCGGGATGACGGAACTGGTAGACGTAGCGGACTCAAAATCCGCCGGTAGCGATATCGTGGGGGTTCGAGTCCCCCTCCCGGCACCAACCATGCGCGGACTTGCACCTGCGCGATCGATCGATCGTCTGGACTCCACCGTGACCCGCGCCTTTACGCTGGCCGACTTCGACTATGCGTTGCCGGCGTCGCTGATTGCGCAGACGCCGGCTGCGCAGCGAGCGGGCAGCCGCCTGCTCGATGTCGGCCCGGCAACAGACGTCGACCGCCGCTTCGCCGATCTGCCATCACTGCTGCAGCCAGGCGACCTCCTGGTCGCCAATGACACGCGCGTGATCAAGGCCCGCGTCCACGCGGAGAAGCAGACCGGTGGCAAGGTCGAGCTCCTGCTCGAAAGGATCGTGGGCGCCGACGAAGCCTGGGTGCAAATGCGTGCAAGCCACGCGCCGCGACCGGGCACCACGCTGCGGCTGCCTGGGGGCGCGATGGCCACGACGCTGGCGCGCGACGACCGCTTTCACCGCGTCCGGTTCGAGGGCACCGGATCGCTCCTCGACTGGCTGGAACGCCACGGCGAGATCCCGCTGCCACCCTACATCGGACGCTCGGCGGACCAGGCCGATGCGGCGCGCTACCAGACCGTCTACGCCCGCGCGCCCGGCGCGGTGGCCGCGCCGACGGCCGGACTGCACTTCGACGAGGCCATGTTCGCCGCGCTGGCAGCGCGCGGCGTCGAGCACGCCTTCGTCACGCTGCATGTGGGCGCCGGCACGTTTGCACCCGTGCAGCACGACGACCTCACGCTGCATCGGATGCACACGGAGCATTACAACCTGCCCCCGTCGACGATCGCGGCCATCGCCGCCGCGCGCGCGCGCGGCGGTGCGGTGGTCGCCGTGGGCACAACGACGCTGCGCGCGCTCGAGTCCGCCGCGTTGGGCGCCGGCGGCCTCGCTTCGGGGATCGGCGAAACCGCGCTCTTCATCACGCCAGGTTTCCGGTTCAGTGTCGTCGACCGGCTCGTGACCAATTTTCACCTGCCGCGCTCGACGTTGCTGATGCTGGTGAGCGCCTTTGCCGGACACGAACGGATCCGTCGAGCGTATGCCCACGCGATTGGCGCGGAGTATCGATTTTTCAGCTACGGTGACGCCATGCTGCTCACCCGGGCGCCCGGGGAGTGACGTCGCAGCCCGACACCCGTATGCCAAAACGTCGCCGACAAGCGACATTTACATCAATCACCGCCTTTCCTGCAACAAATAGGCTGCCTGCGCCGTGGGCCGGGGTGTCCTCATCTTGGCAATATGGTCAAGAAAAGCTACTCTTCGGGTAACTGAATTCGTAGCGAAAAAGCCGGCTTGCAGCCACTTGGCCGTTGTTTTCGCAAAACCATGACTGCTGTCACTTTCCGCGCCTGCGCGGCCCGCTGCCTCGTTGCCTTCGTCGCCTTGCTCGGCGTCGCCATGCACGCCGACGCCGCGCGCGTGGGGGTGCTGTCCAACCGCTACTCGCTCGAGACTGCCGCGGATTTCAACGCCCGGATTCCAGCGCACAAGTTCACCTCGATCGACACCTCGACCGCGGCCCCCTCGCTCAAGTCCCTGACCGACGATTTCGATGTGATCCTGCTGTTCGAGGACCAGACCTTTGCCAACTCCCGGGCGGTGGGCGATGTCGTGGCAGCCTACGCCCAGACCGGCCGGGCCGTCGTCATTGGGGCGTTTTACGATCAGGACCGTTCGGACGCGTCGCCCGTCAATTCACCGCACGGCTGGGGCGCGCTCGAGGCCATCGATCCCAACACCACCGACGGGGTAGGCACGCCGGAAGCCCCTCGCACGCTCAACGTTGCCACCATGCAGCGCCATGTCCTCACGCGCGGCATCACGTCGTTGATCAGCGCGCGGTTCGCCGGTGGCAACCAGGCCAAGCCGGGCACCACAGTGCTGGCCAACTGGAACGAGTCCAACGCGCGCGGCCAGGCCGACCCCGCCATCGCCTATCGCATCACCGGATCCGCATGCGTCATCCATATCGCGATCGCGCCGAACTACCCCACGGTCGGCACGCAGGGCACCGATTTTTCAGGCGATTTCCATCGTGCCTTCAGGAACGGCTTCGATTTCGCGTCCGCGGGCTGCGTCGGCAATGCCATCGATGCCGCCGGCCCAGACCCCACCGCGATTCCCACCCTGTCGACGTGGAGCCTGCTGCTCTCCATCCTGCTGGTCGGCATGGTGGCCCTCACCAACGCCCGCCCGAGCCGCCGTCGCCGCTGATCGCGGGCATCGACGCCATCCGCGGGCCGCAAGGCCTGCCGCCAACCATGCGCTTTTCCGTTCTCGCCACGTCGGGTGCCGCCCGCCGCGGGCGGCTCGAACTCGCCCACGGCGTGGTCGAAACACCGGTCTTCATGCCCGTGGGCACCTACGGCACCGTCAAGGCGATGGCGCCCAACGAACTGGTCGAGATCGGCGCCCAGATCGTCCTGGGCAATACCTTCCACCTGTGGCTGCGACCCGGGCTCGAGGTGATTGCCGCGCACGGCGGCCTGCATCGCTTCATGGGCTGGCAGCGTCCGATCCTGACCGATTCCGGAGGGTTCCAGGTCTTCAGCCTGGGACCCTTGCGCAAGGTGCAGGAAGACGGCGTTGCCTTCGCGTCACCGGTCAACGGCGACAAGCTGTTCCTCTCGCCCGAGTTGTCGATGCAGATCCAGCAGGTGCTCGACTCGGACGTGGTGATGATCTTCGACGAGTGCATGCCCTATCCCGCGACGCCGGAAGCGGCGGAGGAGTCGATGGAGTTGTCGCTGCGCTGGGCGCGCCGGTCGCGCGATGAGTTCGACCGCGGCGGCAACCGTAACGCGCTGTACGGCATCGTCCAGGGCGGCATGTACGACGACCTGCGTGACGCCTCCCTGGCCGGCCTCACCGGCATTGGCTTCGACGGCTACGCCATCGGTGGCCTGTCGGTGGGCGAGCCCAAGGACGAGATGCTGCGCGTGCTGGCCAGCACGGCGCCGAAGCTGCCGGCCGACAAGCCACGCTACCTGATGGGCGTGGGGACGCCTGAGGACCTGGTCGCCGGGGTCACGGCGGGAATCGACATGTTCGATTGCGTGATGCCGACGCGCAATGCCCGCAACGGCTGGCTGTTCACCCGGTTCGGCGACGTCAAGATCCGCAATGCGAAGTACAAGACCGACACGACGCCGGTCGACCCATCCTGCGGATGCTACGCCTGCGCCCACTTTTCCCGCGCCTACCTGCACCACTTGAACCGGGTCAACGAAATCCTCGGCGCGCGGCTGGCCACGATCCACAACCTCCACTACTACCAGGTGCTGATGGCCGAGGTGCGGGACGCCGTGGCCGCCGGCGCCCTGCCGGCCTACGTCCAGCGCTTCCGGTCCGAACGCGGCCGCATGCTAGAATCATGAGCTAACCCGCGCCACCGTCCCTGCAGCGACTGGAACATTCGATTCCGCTCCCGCCGGGTGTTGCGCAGCACCCGCCCCAGGAGGCCTTGCACCCGTGTTCATCAGCTCTGCTTACGCCCAAGCCCCCAGTGGTGGCATGTTCGGCGGTGAAATCATGACCTTCCTGCCGATGATCGGCATTTTCGTCGTTTTCTACTTCCTCCTGATCCGTCCGCAGCAGAAGCGCGCGAAGGAAGCCAAGATGATGCTGGAAGCACTGCAAAAGGGCGACGAAGTCATCACCGCCGGCGGCATCGTCGGCAAGATCTCGAAGCTGGCCGAACAATACGCCACGATCGAGATTGCACCGAACACCGAGATCACCGTGCAACGCGCGGCGGTATCGCAGCTGCTGCCCAAGGGCACCATCAAGGCACTTTAGACGTCCGTCAGGGCGATGCGCGGCGAACCCCGCCGCGCGTCCATCCCTACTTCCGCCCTCGCGCCACGCGACGCCGACGCCGCCACGCGATCGGGGCCTTCGTCCACATCGAGCCGCCTGTCATGAATCGTTACCCGCTCTGGAAATACGCCGTCATCGCCGTCGCACTGGTGACGGGGTTCCTGTTCACGCTGCCCAACTTCTTTCCTGAAGTGCCCGCGGTCCAGGTGTCCTCGCCCCGCACCAAGCTCGATGCCAGCGCCTTGACCGCGGTCGAAGACGCGCTGAAGAACGCCAACATCCCCATCCGCGGCCTCGCGCTGGACGCCACGGGCATCAAGGTTCGCCTGGCCGACACCGACACGCAGCTCAAGGCCAAGGACGTGCTCCAGTCCAAGCTCGGCGCCAACTACATCGTCGCGCTCAACCTACTGTCGTCGTCGCCGCAGTGGCTGAGCGCAATCGGCGCGTTGCCCATGTACCTCGGCCTCGATCTGCGCGGCGGCGTGCATTTCCTGCTGCAGGTGGACATGAAGGCCGCGCTCGACAAGGCCGCTGACCGCTACACGACCGACCTGCGCTCGCTGCTGCGCAATGAGAAGGTGCAATACGCCGGCATCGCGCGCGAAGGCAACAACGTCGTCATCCGGTTCCGCGACGATACCGAACGCAACAAGGCGCGCGGGGTCATCGAGAAGAATTTCGCCGACCTGCAGCTGCGCGAAGTGGACAGTGGCGGCGAGCTGCGGCTCCTCGCCAGCCTCAAGCCCGAGGCGCAGAAACGCTTCCAGGATGGCGCCGTGGCGCAGAACATCCAGATCCTGCGCAATCGCGTCAACGAACTCGGCGTCGCCGAGCCCATCATCCAGCAGCAGGGCGTCGAGCGCGTCGTCGTCCAGTTGCCCGGCGTGCAGGACACCGCGCGCGCCAAGGATCTGCTGGGGCGTACCGCGTCGCTCGAGATCCGCATGGTCAATGAGGACCCGGGCGTCCTCGATGCCGCGCTGGCCGGCAGCGTGCCTCTGGGCAGCGATCTCTTCACCGAACGCGGCGGCTCCCAGATCGTCGTCAAGCGCCAGGTGGTGCTGACCGGCGATCGCATCAACGACGCCCAGCCCGGCTTCGACCAGCGCACCAACGAGCCCGCGGTGCACATCAACCTCGACGGTACCGGTGCGCGCATCTTCAAGGAACTGACCCGCGAAAACGTCGGCAAGCGGATGGCCATCGTGCTGGTGGAAAAGGGCAAGGCCGAAGTGATCACCGCCCCCGCGATCCGCGAGGAAATCGGCGGCGGCCGCGTGCAGATCAGCGGCCGGATGACCACCCGCGAAGCCAACGACGTGGCGCTGCTGATGCGCGCTGGCGCGCTGGCCGCGCCGATGGAGATCGTGGAGGAGCGCACGATCGGCCCGTCGCTCGGCGCGGAAAACATCGAAAAGGGCTTCAAGTCGGTGACCTACGGCTTCATCGTGCTGGCCCTCTTCATGTGCACCTACTACATGGTGATGGGCGTGATCTCGAGCATCGCACTGGTGGTCAATCTGATGCTGCTGGTGGCACTGCTGTCGATGCTGCAGGCCACGTTGACGTTGCCGGGCATCGCCGCAATCGCGCTGACGCTCGGCATGGCCATCGATGCCAACGTGCTGATCAACGAGCGCATCCGCGAGGAACTGCGCGGGGGCGCCACGCCGCACGCTGCGTTGCAAACGGGCTATGAACGCGCATGGGGCACCATTCTCGACTCCAACGTGACTACGCTGATCGCGGGCGTGGCCTTGTTCCTGTTCGGCTCGGGCCCGATCCGCGGATTCGCCGTGGTCCACTGCCTCGGCATCATGACATCCCTGTTCTCTGCAGTGTTCGTCTCGCGCGGCCTCGTGGCCCTTGTCTACGGCAACCGCCGCAAGCTCGACAAGATCTCGATCGGCCAGATATGGCGGCCCAACGCGGGCGCCGCCACCGCGTCGACCAAGGCCTGATCGCGCGCGTCACTTCGACCGCGACTGCCACTACCGTACCAGGAACCCAGGCCATGGAATTTTTCCGCTTCAAGCGCGACATCCCGTTCATGCGGTACGCGCTCACGTTCAACGTGATCTCGGTCGTCACTTTTCTGATTGCCGTGTTCTTCCTGGCCACCCGTGGGCTCAACCTCGGCGTCGACTTCCGGGGCGGCACCGTGATCGAGGTGTCCTACAGCCATGCGGTCGACTTCAACCGCATGCGGACATCGATCGACAAGCTGGGCCTCGGCGAATATTCGGCCCAGGCCTTCGGCACCTCCGACACGGCGCTGATCAGGCTGCCGCTGAAGGAAGGCACGTCCAGCGCAGCACTGTCCGAGCGCGTGATGACCGTGCTGAAAGCCGACGATCCGTCGGCCACGCAGCAGCGCGTCGAGTTCGTCGGGCCGCAGGTGGGCAAGGAACTCTACGAAAACGGCGCACTGGCGCTGCTGCTGGTGTCGCTCGGCATCGTCGGCTATCTCGCGCTGCGCTTCGAATGGCGTTTCGCGGTGGCGGCGATCATCGCCAACCTGCACGACATCATCATCATTCTGGGGTTCTTCGCCCTGTTTCAATGGGAGTTCGGCCTGCCCGTGCTGGCTGCGGTGCTTGCCGTGCTCGGCTACTCGGTCAACGAATCCGTCGTGATCGCCGACCGGATCCGCGAGAATTTCCGCAAGATGCGCAAGGCCACCGTGACGCATGTGATCGACAATGCCATCACCGCCACGATCTCCCGCACGATGATCACCCACGGCAGCACGCTGCTGATGGTGCTGTCCATCCTCTTCTTCGGTGGTGAAACCCTGCACTACTTCGCGCTGGCATTGACCATCGGCATCCTGTTCGGCATCTACTCGTCGGTGCTGGTGATGGCGCCGCTGGTGATGTGGATGGGCGTCTCCCGCGAGGACCTCATCAAGCCCGAGAAGAAGAATGCCGGTCCGGCCGGCGAAAAAATCCTGCCGTGATCGGCGCGGCGCCTGGCCGCCATTGACACTTCGTGTTCACGACACTGCTTTATTCGATCCTGTCGCTGGATCAGACGCTGGCGCTGATTGCCGCCCAGTACGGGCCATGGCTCTACGTGCTGCTCTTCGTCGTCATCTTCGCGGAGACGGGGCTGGTCGTGTTTCCGTTCCTGCCCGGCGACTCGCTGCTGTTCATCGCGGGAACGGTCGCAGCCTCGGCCAGCCTCAACGTGCATTTCCTGGTCGCGCTGCTGATCGTCGCCGCCATCCTCGGCGACTCGCTCAACTATTCGATCGGCCGCTACATCGGTCCCAAGGTGTTCGACCGGCCCGACTCGCGGTGGATCAAGCAGGACTACCTTCGCCGCACGCAGGCGTATTACGACAAGTATGGCGCGGTGACGATCATCATCGGACGCTTCATCCCGATCATCCGCACATTCGCGCCGTTTCTGGCCGGCGTCGCCGCCATGCAATACCGTCGCTTCCTGGCCTACAACGTGATCGGCGGCGTGTTGTGGATCGCCTCGCTGGTCTACGCCGGCTACATCTTCGGCAATATCCCGTGGGTCAAGCAGAACCTGACGCTGATCGTGATCGGCATCGTGGCCGTTTCACTGGCGCCGGCGGTTACAACGTTCTACAGCGAGTGGCGCGCCGCGCGAAAGCGCTAGCAGCCTGTAGCGGAACCGGCCAGGCACCGCTGCCTGCCCTGCAACAGGGCCGCCAATTCGCCCCACAACGCCCATTCAGATGCGGGCGGCCAGTGCCGCCGCCAGACCGGTATACGTGGCCGGCGTCAACGCCTTGAGTGAGCCCTTGGCCGGCGCGGGCAGGTCGAGCCCATCGATGAAGCCGTGCAGCGTCTCGCGGGTCATGCCCGACTTCCCGCGCGTCAGCGCCTTCAGCTGTTCGTAGGGGTTGGCGATGCCGTGCAGGCGCATCACCGTCTGGATCGGCTCAGCCAGCACCTCCCAGTTGGCATCGAGATCCGCGGCCATCCGCGCCGCGTCGATCTCAAGCTTGCGGAGCCCCTGCCGCAGCGCTCCCCAGCCCAGCAGCGAATAGCCGAGCGCCGCCCCCATGTTGCGCAACACCGTGGAATCGGTGAGGTCGCGCTGCCAGCGTGAAACCGGAAGCTTTTCTGCCAGGTGCCGCAGCATGGCATTGGCCACGCCGAGGTTACCTTCGGAGTTTTCGAAGTCGATCGGGTTGACCTTGTGCGGCATCGTCGACGATCCGACTTCGCCTTCCTTCACGCGCTGACGGAAATAACCCAGCGATACGTAGCCCCAGATGTCGCGGTCGAGTCCCAGCAGGATCGTGTTGACGCGCGCGACGGCGTCGAAGAGCTCGGCCATGTAGTCATGCGGTTCGATCTGCGTGGTGTAGGGATTGAACTCCAGCCCGAGCCCGTTGACGACGCGGGCAGCGAGGCGCTCCCAGTTCACGTCGGGACAGGCGACGACATGGGCGTTGTAGTTGCCGACAGCGCCGTTGATCTTGCCCTTGATGGGGACGTGCTCGATCGCGGCAATCTGGCGTTCGACCCGGGCGTAGAAGTTGGCCATCTCCTTGCCCAGTGTCGTCGGCGTTGCCGCCTGGCCGTGCGTGCGCGCCAGCATCGGGACAGCGGCATGCGCGTGCGCGAGCTGGCGCAGGTCGTCCGCCACACTGCGCAGGGTCGGCAGCAGGATGTCCTTGCGCGCGGCGGCCAGCGCCAGACCATGCGCCAGGTTGTTGATGTCTTCCGACGTGCAGGCGAAATGGATGAACTCGGTGGCGCAGGCGACCTCCGGCACATGGGCGAAGCGCTCCTTCAGCCAGTACTCGACCGCCTTGACGTCGTGATTGGTTTTCGCCTCGATGGCCTTGACGCGTTCGCCATCGGCAACGCCGAAGGATGCCGCCACCGCCTCGATCTCGCCGCGCGCGGCCACCGTGAAGGGGGCAATGCCGCCGAGGGCAGGCTCGTCAGCCAGCGCGGACAACCACGCGAGTTCAACGCGGATCCGGTGGCGGATCAGCCCATATTCCGAGAAGTGGTGCCGGAGCGCAGCCACCTTGCCGGCGTAGCGGCCGTCGAGCGGCGACAGCGCCACGAGCGCTTCGACTGCGGAACCGGCGGGGATCGATGCGTCTGTCATGGCAGGAAATGTTAGCACGCGGCCCCGCCGCGACGCCGCAGGCGGCATCACCGCCGATGCTATAATTATTTGGGCGAATACCCTCATTTCCGCGCTTGGTTTCCGCTTTGTGCCTGGGCCTGTCGCCCGCCAGACCTTGCGGCAGTGCGCATGCGCTCCGTCAATTTTGAGTCATGCAGTTGCCGGGTGAACCGGATAGCCGAAACCTGGACGCCTTGCCGCGACTTTGGCCATGCGGCCATTGTTTCCAGATCCAGCATTGCATGCAGGTTGTACCCTGTGCCTCGATTCGCCGACGCATCATCCACAACGTGCTTCCATACCGATAACGCGGGCGTCTTCCTTCACACCCGCATTCAAGCAAGGGGAATTTGCAATGAAAAGCAGCCGCAGGGGATTGTTGATGGCGCTGGTCGCCGCCGTCATGTTGACCGCATGCAGCGGCGCCTATCAGCGCGGCATCTTCGAGGGCTATGTCGTCGACGCCTCCGAGGAACAGATTGCCGGCAAGGTCGGCAAGCCGGATGAAGTCGACGCCAAGGACCCCAACGCCGTGCGCTGGATCTATCTCAAGAAGACCTTCGATCCCGACAACATGAACAAGACCGATGAGAAAACGATCATCGTGCTGAAAAAGGATCCCAAGACCGGCAAGCTCGTGGGTGCCGAGGTGCAATTCCTGTAGGCAATCCCGCGTAGCAGTAAATGAAAAAGGCCCGCATCGCTGCGGGCCTTCTTTGTTTCAAGTGCTGCCGGTGAACGGCGTCAGGTGCCGACCGAGTTCACCGTGTCGCCCGCAAGGTTCGGATACCGAACGTGCTCGACCAGTTCCTGCGTCTCGCGGTCCGGTGCCGGCGTGAGCAAGCTGACGATGATGATCACCGCAAACCCAAGCGGCACTCCGAACAGCCCCGCCGAGATCGGCTGGATGTCCCACCAGATGTTGTCCGCGATCGGGCTGGTGACGCTGAAGACACTGCGCAGCCAGGGCTGGGTCATGATCATGTAGTAGAACGTGACCAGGAGCCCGGCCAGCATGCCCAGGGTGGCGCCCCACTTGTTGGCGCGTTTCCAGAAGATGCCGAGCACCAGCGCCGGGAAGAATGACGCCGCGGCCAGCGAGAACGCGGCCGATACCAGGAACAGGATATCGGCCGGTTTCTGCGAGGCCACCCACGCCGCGCACAACGCCACCACAAGCAGCAGGATCTTGGAAATCGTCACCCGGCGTGCGGTGGACGCATTCGGATCCAGCATCTTGTAGTAGAAGTCGTGCGAGAGCGCGTTGGCAATCGTCAGCAACAGGCCGTCCGCGGTGGACAGTGCCGCCGCCAGGCCGCCTGCAGCCACCAGGCCCGAGATCACGTACGGCAACCCCGCAATTTCCGGCGTGGCCAGCACGATGATGTCGCCGCCAATGGCAATTTCCGCAAGCTGGACGATGCCGTCCCGGTTGACGTCGATGATCGACAGCAGACTTGGATCGACCTTTTGCCACGACGCCACCCATTGCGGCAGCTTGGCGAACTCCGACCCCACCAGGAATGAGTAAACGTCGAACTTGGCGAGCACCGCCAATGCCGGTGCGGTGAAGTAAAGCAGGAAGATGAAGAACAGCGACCAGAACACGGACTCGCGCGCCTGTCGTACCGAAGGCGTGGTGTAGTACCGCATCAGGATGTGCGGCAACGCGGCCGTGCCCACCATCAGGCAGAACACCAGCGCCAGGAAATTGCGGCGCGAGATGTCGCGAGCCTTCTCGTCCTTGCCGGGGAAGGCCTCGGCGTGCCGGATAGGTGGTCCGGCCCGCGCAGCGAGTGCAGCCTCCTTCGTCCAAAAAGCCTTGGCCGCCGCCGCGTCCTTGGGATAGGCCGCCAGCGCTTTCTTGGCTGCCTCGACCACGTCGCCCGGCGCGTTGTCGGCTTCCGCTTTCGCCACCGCAGCCGTCAGCGCGGCCTTGCCCGCGTCGAAGGATTTGGGCACGTCGACCAGGTTGGCCTTGCCCGCGTCGGCGCGTTCCTTAAAGATGCCGCGCACCTGGAGCTCCTTCGGGTCCTTGAGTAACTCCGCCTCCTTCGCGGTGACCTTCTCGAGCACCTTGCCGTAGACCACCTGCGGCACCGGCACGCCCGTGGTCTTCACGGACAGCCACACCACCGGGATCATGTAGGCAACGATCAGGATGATGTACTGCGCCACCTGCGTCCAGGTCACCGCCCGCATGCCGCCCAGCAACGAGCAGACCAGGATGCCGCCGAGACCCAAGAAGACGCCGAGTTCGAAGGTTACGCCGGTCAACCGCGTGGTGATGAGACCTACGCCGTAGATCTGCGCCACCACATAGGTGAAGGAGCAGAGGATGGCGGCGAGGATCCCGATGAACCGCGGAATGTTGCCGCCGTAACGCGCGCCGAGGAAGTCAGGAATGGTGAACTGGCCGAACTTGCGCAGGTAGGGTGCGAGAAAAAGCGCTACCAGCACGTAGCCACCGGTCCAGCCAAGGATGAACGCCAGGCCGTTGAAGCCCAGCAGGTACAGTGAGCCCGCCATGCCGATGAATGACGCGGCGGACATCCAGTCGGCACCGGTCGCCATGCCGTTGAAGAACGCCGGTACGCGCCGTCCGGCGACGTAGTACTCGGCCGCATCGGAAGTCCGGCTCATCACCCCGATGCCGGCGTAGAGGCCTACGGTGGCAAGAAGGAAGATGTAACCGATCCAGTTTCTGGGCAGACCCATCTGTTCGGCGATGGCCAGAATCACCAGGAACACCAGGAAACCGCCGGTGTAAAACGTATAGATTTTCTTCAGTTGCGCGAAGAATCCGCTCTGCGTAGTAGCGCTGAATACGCCACCCGTACCGGTCGCTGGCGTAGCCATCAGTCGTCCTCCCCTTCAGCGACGTTGTATTCGACGTCAAGATTGTTCATGAAACGGGCGTAGAACCAGATGATGACCACGTAGATGATCAATGATCCCTGCGCACCCATGTAGAAGGCGAGAGGCCAGCCGAAGAAATTGAACTCGTTGAGTTCGCGCGCGTAGTAGCCCATCACGAACGTCACGACGAACCAGATGAACAGCAGGATGCCGGTCATCTTCAGGTTTCGTTGCCAGTATTCGAGCTGCTTCTGGGTCAACTGCATGAGTGCTTTCCTCCAGGTTGACGACGGCGGGCGCCGCATTCCCCAACAATCAGCCGGCGCAGCTCTTTTAAAGGGCTTTGTCCGGATGCGGGCGCGCGACAGACTGCGGCCCGCAAAGTCCGCACGAAGTATAAACAGCTTTATTCCAGCCTAACAAGCCCATTCGTAGAATTACGGACCGTCCCGATCAGGGAAGCGGCGGGGCGCGCAGCCCGGTTTCCCGCGCCAGCTGCGCAGCCACTTTCGGCTCGAAGGTGGCCAGGTGATCGATGATCCCCTGTGCCTTGTCCGGCTTGCCGCGATCGAATTGCACGCGCGCCAGCTGGTACCAGCCATAGGGACTCATCGGCTGCAGCTTGGTGTTGCGCTGCAATGGCGCCACCGCTTCGTCGACGCGCTTGGTCGAGATCAGCGAAAGCGCCTTGCCGTACAGGGCGCGATCATGGTCCGGATTGAGGGTAAGCGCGCGCTCGAAG
>JANNKR010000230.1:0-33152 GCA_031396395.1 Betaproteobacteria bacterium | reverse complement strand
GCGGGTAGTCTCCGGCCAGCGTCTATCCTGTCGGCGCGGCTTCAGCCTCGCATGCGCCGCGAGGCTGACGCCTCGCCTACGGACCCCGCACGGGCGCGCGATTGTTTCTGGCCTGGAAAAAAGGCCCCGCCGCGCCGCGCCGCGCCAGTGAACTCCCGGCATTCGCTGCCGGTGCCCAGGTCATTGAACGCAGGGTGCTGACCCGGGCCGAGCCGCTGGCGGCGGCTCGTTCTGTGAGTGGAAGGGGCCGGCGAGGTACTGGACCCTGGTGCAGGGCGATCGCCGCATGCCCAGCGTGGCCTGGAGATACCCGCAGCCGCTGGCTGGCGCCGAAGCGCTGGCCGAGTGTGTGGCGTTCTATCCGGCAGCACTCGACTGCCGTATCGACGGCGCGGCCGTCACGCCGCAACCGGGCGGCTTCTACGGTGGCTGGATCACCCCCGAGCTGGTCGGTCCGTTCAAGGGCGAGCCCGGCAGCGAGCACTGGTAGCGAACTCGGCACCTGAGTGTCGCACTTGGTGCTGAACATTCGTGCATCGGCGGGAGCGGGCTGACGGTGGGTCACACCGTCGCCCGCCAACGCCCCCACCGCGACCCCAGCCGCTCGAAACCCAGGTCCACGACCACCGCCACCAGTGCTACCACCACCGCGCCTTGCAGCACGTAGGCGGTGTTGAAGCCGGCGAGGCCGACGATGATTGGCAAGCCCAGCGTCCTCGCGCCGACGGTGGAGGCGATGGCGGCGGTGCCGATGTTGATGATCACCGAGCTGCGTACACCGGCCAACAGCACTGGCAGCGCCAGCGGCAGCTCGGTGCGCAACAGCCGTTGCAGCTGCGTCAGCCCAAGGCCGTCTGCAACCTCGAGCACTCCTCGAGGTACCGATTCGATACCAGCGATAGTCGCGCGCACGATCGGCAGCAGGCCGTACAGCGCGAGCGCGATCAGCGCGGGCAGCGCGCCAAAGCCGATCAGCGGCACCGCCAGCGCGAGCACCGCCACCGGCGGCACCGTCTGGCCAATGGCCACCAGCGTTTCCACCAGCGGCCGGAACTCGCGCCCCGCGTGGCGCGTGACGAACAAGCCCGCCGCCACCCCGACCACGAGAGACAACGCGCTCGACGCAGCCACGATCGCCAAGTGCGAGGCCAGCAACGCGGCAAAGCTTTCCTGCTCGTACAGCGGCCGATCGAGCTCTGGGAACAAGGCGGCAAACAGCGGCTTGAACCACGGCATGCCCCATGCCAGCAGCACCAGCGCCGTCGCGAGCCATGGTAACGGGTCGCGCAGCAGGCAACCCAGGCGTGGCCAGGTCATGGCGGGGGCGGCGGCGCGAGCAAGTCGCCGAAATGGATCGCGCCAAGCACCCGGCCCGATGTCGCGTCGGCCACCGGCAGCCGCGACACGCGCCGCGAGACGAACTGCGCCAGCGCATCGCGCAGGCTCGCAGTGTGCGGCAACGGCTCGCCGGGCGCACTCTCGCCGGCTTGCACACGCCCAGCCACGGGCTGCAGCGCGAGCAGACGAAGTCCAAGTTCGTCACCGCCGAAGAACTCGCGTACGAAGTCGTCAGCCGGGTGCGCGAGCAGTTGCGCCGGCGTTCCGGCCTGCACGATGCGCCCCCGGTCGAGCAGCACGATGCGCGTGGCCAGGCGCAACGCTTCGCCGACATCATGCGTGACCATCACGATCGTCTTGCGCGACGCAGTGTGAATGCGCACCAGCTCGTTCTGTAGCGCGTGGCGCGAGATCGGGTCCAGCGCGCCGAAGGGCTCATCCATGAGCAGCACCTCGGGATCGGCGGCGAGCGCGCGCGCCACGCCCACGCGCTGCTGCTGCCCGCCCGAGAGCTGGTGTGGGTAGCGCTCGCGGTACAGCGCGGGTTCAAGATCGAGCAGCACCAGCAGGTCGTCGACACGCGCAGCGATGCGCTCGCTCGGCCAGCCCAGCAGCCGCGGCACGGTGGCAATGTTGTGCGCCACGGTCCAGTGCGGGAACAGGCCGATCGACTGGATCGCGTATCCCATGCGGCGACGCAGGTCCTCCGGCTTGAAGGTGCGGATCTGCGCGCCCTGAAACAGCACCATGCCCTGATCGTGTTCCACCAGGCGGTTGATCATCTTCAGCAGCGTGGATTTGCCCGAGCCCGAGGCACCGATCAGCACGACGAACTCGGCGCGCTCGATAGTGAGCGATACGCCGTCGACGGCACGCACCGCGCCGTAGGACTTGCCGACCTCGCGTAGCTCGATCACTGCGTCGCATCCTTGCGTAGAAGCGCTTCCAGCAGGCCGAATCCGGCATCGGCCGCCACCGCCAGCGCCACCACCGGCAGCACACCAAGCACCACGAGGTCGATCGCGCTACTGGCCAGGCCCTGGAACACGAGCGCGCCAAAGCCGCCAGCGCCAATCAGAGCGGCTACCACCGTCAGGCCGATCAGCTGCACCGTGGTCACGCGCAGCCCGGATGCCAGCACCGGCATCGCCAGCGGCACCCGCACGCGCCAGAACAGCTGCCGCGTGGTCATGCCCATGCCGCGCCCGGCTTCGAGTGCAGCGCCGCTCACCTGCGCGAGGCCGGAGGCCGTGCCGTGCACGATCGGCAGCAGCGCGTACAAGGTAAGTGCGATCACGGCGGGCAGCAGGCCGATGCCGCGCAGGCTAAGCGCTGCCAGCGGCGCAATCAGCAAAGCGAACAGCGCGATCGACGGCACGGTCTGGATGATGTTGAGCGTCGCCAGCAGCGGTCCGGCGATTGCCGGGCTGCGCGCCGCGGCCACGCCCAGCGGCACGCCGATCACCAGCGCCGGCAGCAGCGCCGCGAGCACGATCTGCAGGTGCCGCAGCAGCGCGGCATCGAACGCGTCGCTTCGGTTGTCATACTCCTTGAGCAGCGACAGGGCGTCAAGATAACCTGCCGCGAGCAGCGCGGCCACCGGCAGCAGCAGGGCTGCGAACACAATCGTGCGCGTCACGGGCGCAAGCCCCAGGCGCTGCACCGCATCGGCCGCGGCCAGTACCGCAAGCACTACGAGCAGCCAGAAGCCGCCACCGAGCGAGACGCGCGCGAGCTTGCTCGCCTGCGCGGCCGACTGGAGCACCGCTTCGTTGCCAGCGACGTAGAACAGCACCGCGAGCAGCAAGGCCGACGCGGCCAGCACGCTCGCGTATGCCCAGCGCGCGGCCGGTGCGAACACCCCGAGCATGAGCACGGCGGCGGGGAGCCACAGCGCGTGACGCGCCTCGCTCAAGAGGCCCAGCAGCGTGATCGCCTCGCCGGTCAGCAGACGGTTCGGCGCGACGCGCACGAATGCCAACACGCCCACGGCGGGCAGCGCGGCCAACACCAGCGTACCGAGCACGCGGTTGCGAACCCACGGCGCCGCGTGCTGCGCCGGTGGAATCACCAGCGCAGCACCTTGCTGCAAATTCACTTCAACAGACCGGTGGCTTTCAGGTAGGCTGCGGCAACCTTCCTCGCGTCCTGCCCCTCGAGCGCGATCTGCGCATTCAGGCGTTGCAGCGTCGCGGTATCGAGCGTCCTGAACAGCGGCGCGAGCAGCAGCTCGATCTTTGGCTGCTTGGCCAGCACGTCGGCGCGCACCACCGGCGCGGGGGCGTACACCGGCTGTACGCCTTTCGGATCCTCGAGCACCACCAAGCCTAGCGCGGCTACCGGTCCGTCGGTGCCGTAGGCCATCGCCGCGTTGACGCCCGAGGTCTGCTCGGCCGCGGCCTTGATCGTGGCCGCAGTATCGCCACCGGCCAGCAGCAGCAACTGATCGGCCGTCAGCTTGAAGCCGTACGCGCTCTGGAACGCAGGCAGCGCGTCGGGGCGTTCGGCGAACTCGGCCGATGCGGCAAGCTTGACCTTGCCGCCACCGGACGCCCATCGACCGAAGTCGGCCAACGTCTTCAGTTGGTTCGTCGAGGCCACGTCTTTGCGCACCGCGATCGCCCAGGTGTTGTTGGCCGGCGCGGGCGCCAGCCAGGCAAGTTTGTGCTTGTCGGCGTCGAGCGACTTGATGCGCCGATAGCCAGCGTCGAGCTGCTTCCACGCCGGGTTCTTCTCGTCGGCATGGAAGAACGCGCCGTTGCCGGTGTACTCGGGGTACAGGTCGATCTCGCCAGCCAGCAGCGCGCCGCGCACGACCTTGGTGTTGCCGAGCGACAGCTTGTTCTCGGTCTTCACGCCGCCGGCCTCGAGCACCTGCACGATCAGGTTGCCGAGCAGCGCGCCCTCGGTGTCGATCTTCGAGCCTACGCGTACTGTCTGGCCCTGGGCTGCGGCGGCGAAGCACAGCAGGGTGAGGAAGTAAGCCATCAGTTTCATGCACGCCTCCGAAGGTGGGCCGATCAGGAACCCGATTGTAGTGCCAGGGTACGGGCATGGGAGTCCTGGACACCTCCTCCGCGGCCCTCCAAGCGGCAGTGACTCGGCGAGGACTCCGGCGGTGCCGCCTCGAAGCCGGTGCGCCAATCGCCCCGCCGGCCTGAGCAACTCGCTCCACGACCGATCGAGGGGTGCATCCCGATTGATGCGGCTTATCGGGCGCAACTTCGTGGTCGATCATTCTGCCAAGGCGGGCGCGCCTCGGCCGACGTGAAGTCTCCCCCCGACATGTCGGTGCCTGGGCTCGTCATGCCCCGCGAGGCGAATTGAATTCGGGATGAACGGAGCGATTGCTCGACCGAACGCTGCCCAGCCGGTCAATGCTTCGAGTTGCCGCTTTCGCGCTTCACCGCCAGCACCTGGACCGACACCAGCAGCGCCCGCTCATAGATCTCGTCCGTTCCGAGGCGCCCCAATGCGACAGGCGGCGAAGCGGAGGCCCCCGCAGCGGCGACGTTGGCGCGCAGCGCCGACGGCAGCAGCATTTGATCGGGGCCGCCACGACCCGGCAGTGCCACGCCAACCAACTGACCCTGAGCATCGAAGACCGGTCCGCCCCGCGGCCCGGCCGGCAGTTCGATGCCCAACGCCCGTCCCTTGCCGGATGCGGCAGGCGTCCCGGCAAAGCCGGTGTACAGCAGCGGCCACCGCGGTGAAGTGTCCGCGCCCGGAACGTATTCGACGGCATAGGCCACGCTGCCCGGAAACGGATCGCGCGCGGCAACGGTCATCCCTTCCGGGAGCGGCAGCGGTTGCTCAAGTCGAACAATGGCCGCGCCGGATTGCGGCAACGCTCGCTCGACGCGGCCCCGCATGGTGATTCCGATGCCGTTGCGAACGAAGACCGCGCTACCCACTGGCAGTGCCGCCGTGGGAATCACTGCGCGTCGGCCGCCGTCAATCAGCGTTCCGGTGCCGATGACGCGAACGCCAACAGGCATCGGTGTTGGCTTCGCGTAGGGAGCAAGTCGCGCCGGAGGACCCGGCGGCGGTCCCTCGTCCCGCGGCGCGGCAGCCTGCAACGCCTTGGCGACGTATCCCACCGCGGGGTCGCCCGGCGCAAGGATCACCGTCTGTTCGATCAGGCTTCGAGCCGCGGCCCGCTGGCCGCCCAGATACAGCAACCATGCATAGAGCGCGGCGGCGCCCACGGTGTCGCGATGCGCGCCGGCAGTGTGCGCGCCGAAGGCCAGCGCGCGCCGGTAGTGCCCGCCTTGCATGTAGGTGCGGATGACACCCATCTCGCTGTCGGCCGAGTGGCGCATGCCCGCTGCACGCTCGAATTCGCGCAGCGCGGTCTCGACCTCGACCGCGGCAAGCGCCGCTTCGCCCCGGGCAAGAAATTCCGTGCGGAGGCGTTCATGCTCGCCAGCGTCGCCGGCAGCATGCGCCGAGCATGCCATGGCAATGGCCGAAATCGCCAGGATCGCGCACGCACGGCGCCTGCCCCGGCCCGACTCGCGACGGTGGCCTGGGGCGATGGTGCAGCTCAAACGCAACCCGCCGCCACCGGGACGTCAGGGGTTCACATTGGCGCCGGTGGGGCAGCTGGTGCCGCCAACGCGATTGATCCGCGGCGTTCCGCGATCATCTGCATTCGCACCAGGCGCAAACGCCGGCTTGGGCGCCTTGTAGCCGCCGAGAAAGGCCACCAGCGCGTCGATATCCTGGGCGCCGCCCAGCAGATCCTTGCCGTTCAGCAAGGTCGTGAAGCCGTCCCCGCCGGTTGCCATGAAGTTGTTGACCGTGACCCGGTAGATCTTCGCGGGCGCCGCAAGTGCGCCGCCCGCGTCCACCAGCGTCTCGGTCTTGCCTCCACTCGTCAGCGTGACGTTGCGGATGCGCGCATCGCACGCTTGCGCGCCATCCCACGTGTACTTGAAGCCCGCCGATGGAATCATGATTCGTGTGGTCGCCGCACCTTGTCCACGGCAGCCGGCAAACTGCTGCTCAAGCACGTTCTTGATGTCCTGCGCGGTCAGCGTCATCGTAACGAGGCTGTTGCCGAAGGGCTGGGTCGTGAAGGCTTCCCCGTAAGTCACGTTGCCATTGCCTTCGCCCACCAGTGATGCAAACGTGAAGCCCGGACTGCGTACTCCACCGCGGTTCATGAAGGCGATCACTGCCTGCCCGAATCCTGCCGGCTGGGTCGCACTCAATTGCGCGTCCGCGATCAGATCGCCCGCCGGCATGTTGCACGCGGCGTCCGACGACGTGTTGGGCAAGTCCTTGGTGATCGATCCGATCACCTGGTTGGCGATGGGCGACACCAGTCCGTTATAGGAATTCACGATGTTCGCCACGGCCGCATCCGCGACTACCGCCGGGTCGTTGCGCACCACGAGTCGATTGGTCGCGACCACGGCGGTGATGTCCTTGTTGGACGGATCGAGCGTGACGTCGATATCGGTCAGCAGGCGCCCGAACGCACTCGAGCTGGTGACCGGGATCATGCGCCCGGAGGCATTGGGCAGCTTGCAGTTGTACGCGGCGTGCGAGTGCGCGCTGACGACCAGATCCACCGCGTTGTCGAGCTTGGCGACGATCCGCTCGATGTCGGAACCTGCCAGCGCGCCGTCGCAGCCATTGATGTCGGCCAGCGTTCCGGTCTGAAATCCACCCTGATGGACCAGCACCACGACCGCCTCGATGCCCTGCGACTTCAACTCGGGAATCAGCGCATTGACAGTCGCCGCCTCGTCGCGAAACTCGAGTCCGGCCACGCCAGCCGGCGTCACGATCGTCGGCGTTTCCTTGAGCGTCATGCCGATGAAGGCGACCTGCACGCCCTTGAATGACTTGACGCCATAAGGTGCAAACAGGGTCTTCCCGGTTGCCGTCGTGACGACGTTGGCGGACAGCCACCGGAACTTGGCGCCTTCGAAGGGCACCGGGGTACCCACCGAGGCGCCCTTGCAGCTCGACGGATCAATGGCCCCGTTGGTCAATTTGCAGCCACCGTTCTGCAGCCGAAGGAGCTCGACCGAGCCCCGGTCGAATTCGTGGTTGCCGACCGCGTTGAACTCGAGCCCGATGCGATTGAGGGTTTCGATCGCCGGCTCATCGTAGAAAAGCGCCGATATGAGCGGCGTTGCGCCGATGAAGTCGCCTGCGCCAACGACCACGTTCAGCGGATTCTGGCCTTTGAGACGGGCAACGTGAGCCGCGATGAATTCGGCGCCACCAACTGGAGGGCGGTCAGCGGCGGGAACGGCGGTGTTCACGCCAAAGGTGCCGGGCGACTGCAGATTGCCGTGGTAGTCGTTGAACGCGATGATCTTGACGGTGAACGGCGGTTCGACATCGTCATCGTTGCATGCGCTGAGCAGCGCAAAGAACATCGCCAGCACGACGAGACGGGTACGCATGTCGGACTCCCCCTGAAGAAGAGAACAATGCTAGGTCGCCTCGATGACCGGCGGATGACGGCACCACGTGCAACGCAGGGGCGTTCAGTAGCGTTCGGGCACCATCATGGTTTCCGGCACCGGATGACGCGTGTAGTCGTCGTGGCGCACCCGTGCCGGCAATTGGATAGGCGGGCGTTCGACTTCTTCATAGGGGAGCCGTGCCAACAGATGCGCGATGCAGTTGAGCCGCGCCCTTTTCTTGTCCACGGCCTGTACCACCCACCACGGTGCCTCGGGGATGTGCGTGCGCGCCAACATCACTTCCTTGGCCTTGGTGTACTCCTCCCACCGACTGCGGGATTCGAGGTCCATCGGGCTTAGCTTCCATTGCTTCAACGGATCGTGGATGCGCCCGAGGAAGCGCATGTTCTGCTCCTCGTCGGTGATCGAGAACCAGTACTTGAGCAGCGTGATGCCGGAGCGCACCAGCATTTTTTCGAACTCGGGTACGGTGCGGAAGAACTCCTCGTATTCGTCGTCGGTGCAGAAACCCATCACGCGCTCGACCCCGGCGCGGTTGTACCAGCTGCGATCAAACAGGACGATTTCGCCACCTGCGGGAAGGTGGGAGACGTAGCGCTGGAAGTACCACTGCGTACGCTCGCGATCGTTGGGCGCAGGCAGCGCCGCCACGCGGCAGACGCGTGGATTGAGCCGCTGGGTGATCCGCTTGATCACGCCGCCCTTGCCGGCGGCATCGCGGCCCTCGAACACGATCACCACGCGCTGCCGGGTGTTGATGACCCAGTCCTGGAGCTTGACCAGCTCCCCCTGGAGCCTGAAGAGCTCGCGGAAGTAGGCGCGGCGAAACGCCGCCTCTTCCGTGGTCCGGGTGGTGGGGATCGAGCCGTCGTTACCCGCCGGAAACTCGTCGTCGATCTCCAGCTCGAGTTCTTCGTCGTAGCTGTCCATCATGTCGCGATGCAGGCGCTTCAGCATCTGCTCCTGGTCTTCCGGGGACGATGTTTCCGTATCCATGATTGAGATCCTGTCGGTACTGGGGGCCGGGGCGACGTGGCTACACCGCCACTGGCGAAGCCGCCATGGTGCCGCCCGCACGATGCGTGGGTATTACAGCGTCGATCGAGGCCGTGCATCGGAGAAAGCCGCTCCGACATCGACACGGCGGCTGCCCGAATTGTGACAACACGGGACCCCGACCTGATGTATAAAGTCGCAACCTGACGCTCGTGGTCGCAACCAGGTAGTCGTCATTGTTTCCGGACTGTGACGAATGATGTTCCCCCAATATGACGTTTTCACGACCAGGATCTTGGCGGCCGGAATAGCCAATGCTGGCTATCCCTGGACGCGCAACTCCAACAAAGCAAGGAAGGACAAGGCATGAAGGACCCCATCAGCAAGAAAGTGGAGCTCGGCCGCTGTGGCGAGGTGAAGCTGCACGTATCGGCCAGCCGCAAGCGTCTTCTAGTCGAGTTTGAAGTGGATCCCGAGGGTTTCGACAAGTCCGGCCTCAATGCCTTCATTGAGGGGCTGAAGGACATCCGCGACAAGATGGAGCGCTAGGCGCGGTTCCGCTGGCGGGTGGTGACCCGCGCCCCACCCCCCCCGATGCCTCCCGGAAGCTCTCGATAGACCGGGCCAGGCTCCGGTTCGACCCGGGCGCCAGGGACACCCGCTGTTGCGAAGCATGGCGCTGTGGGATACTGCCTCGCCGTCACAAAAATGACATCGCGGCGCAACGCCCCACCGGAGGAACGACCCATGCAGCGCAACCGCTACGCCGTCCTGCTTGCCATTGCCGCCGTTGCGGTAGCCGCCATGCCCGCCGCTGCCCAGCAGGTGCGCCTGATGACCGGGCCCCAGGGTGGCGTCTGGGTGCCGCTCGGTGGCGCATTCAAGAACATGTGGGAAAAGGCGATTCCCGGCCTGGCGGTGCAGACGCTGCCCGGGGCCGGCATCGCCAACATCCGTGGTGTCGACGAGGGCAAGGCGGATATCGGCTTCGGCAACAGTATCAGCTCGGTGGACGGCATCAACGGCGAGGCGCCGTTTCCGGCCAAGGTCACCAAGGTCTGCCAGATCGCCAATCTCTATCCGCAGTATTTCCAGATCGTGGCGCTGGCCGACGCCGGCGTGAACAGCGTGGCCGACATGAAGGGCAAGACCATTGCGGTCCAGCCCAAGGGCAACACCGCGGAAAAGGTCTCGCAGGACATCCTGAAGGCCAGCGGCATGACCTATGCCAACGCCAAGGTCAGCTTCGTCAACTCGTACACCGATGCGGCGGCGCTGATGAAGGACGGCCACGCGCAGGTGTTCACACTTGGGACGACCATTCCCGCGTCGTCGGTCATGGACGTGGCGTCCGGACGCGACATCAAGTTGGTGCCCGTCACTCCGGACATCGTGCAGGCAATGAAGAAGATCAATCCCGGCTACATCCAGGGCAAACTCAAGGCTGGCACCTACCCCAAGCAGGACAAGGACGTCGACGCCATCGTCTACTCCGCGCACCTGGTCGGCGCGTGCTCGCTGCCGGACCAGCAGGTCTACATGATGGTGAAGACCATTGCCGCCAATCTTCCCGACCTGGTCGTGATCAACAAGGCCATGGACGGACTCACGCCCAAGATGATGGCCGAGGACATCGGCGTGCCCTTCCACCCGGGCGCCGTGAAGTACTACAAGGAAGTGGGCGCGATGTAGCGGAGCCCGCCTTGGCTCGCATTCGCTTCGTTGCAATGCCCGCGCCTAACGGTGTCGGGCATTATTTTCGGGTGGCGGCGCCATGACGCTCAGCCATGCGGTTCGCCGGACGGCCGGCGTCGTCGCCGTGGCGATGTCGCTGTATCACATCTGGACCACCGCGCTCGGGCCGCCCGAAGCGCTGATCTTCCGCGGCACCCACCTGCTGTTCGCGCTGGTCCTGGTCTTCCTGCTGCATCCGGTGGTGGCACTGGCGGCCGATGGGCGCCGCCGCCTGTTCTGGGTGGACGCGCTGCTGATCGGCGCATCGATCGCGATGATCGGCTACATCTTCCTCACCTACGAGAACATCACCAACCGCATCATCTACATCGACGACCTCACCGGTTGGGACAAGGTGATGGCCGTGGCGGCCATCGTACTGGTGCTCGACGCGACCCGGCGCATCATCGGCTGGCCGCTGCCGATCACCGCGTTGCTCTTCCTCGCCTATACCGTATTCAGCACCAACATCACCAACCAGGTGCTGCTCGAGCAGATGTACCTGTCCACCGACGGCATCTTCGGCTCCACGCTGGGGGTCTCCGCGTCCTACGTCATTGTCTTCGTTATGTTCGGCAGCTTCATGGAGAAATCCGGCACCGGCAGGCTGTTCATGGATTTCGCGCTGTCGATCACCGGCCACTCCGCGGGTGGACCCGGCAAGGTCGCGGTCGTCAGTTCGAGCCTCTTCGGCACCATCTCGGGCAGCGCGGTGGCCAACGTGATGGTCGATGGGCCGATGACGATTCCGCTGATGAAGCGTACCGGCTTCAAGCCCGCGTTCGCCGCAGGCGTGGAGGCCACCGCGTCCACCGGCGGGCAGATCATGCCGCCGGTGATGGGCGCCGCGGCCTTCGTGATGGCCGAGTACCTCGCGGTCAGTTATTTCCAGGTCACCGTCTGGGCGTGGATCCCCGCACTGCTGTACTACGTGGCCGTGTTCGCTGCCGTGCACTTCGAAGCCAAGCGCGTCGGCCTGCTGGGCGTGCCGCGATCGGAATTGCCGCGTCTCGTGCGCGTACTGGCCGAGCGCGGACACCTGTTCGCGCCGATTCTCGTGGTGTTCACCGGGATGGCACTTTCCTACTCGGCGCCGCTGTGCGCGCTGGTCGGCGCGCTGTCCTGTCTGCCGATCGCGATGCTGCGCCGGTCGACGCGCGAAGGCATCCGCTGGATGACGGTGATCGAGGCGCTGGAAGGCGGCGCGCGCGACGCGTTGTCGGTGGCGATGGCCTGCGCCTGTGCCGGCATCGTGATCGGCGTGATCTCGCTCACCGGCCTCGGCATCACCTTCACGCAGGGCGTGGTGGCGCTGTCGCAGAACAGCCTGGTGCTGGCGCTGATGCTCACTGCGGTCGCCGGCATCGTGCTGGGCATGGGCATGCCCACCACGCCGGCCTACATCGTGATGGTGTCGCTGCTCGTGCCCGCGCTGGTCAAGCTGGGCGTGGTGACGCCCGCAGCGCACATGTTCGCGCTCTACTTCGCCGTGCTCTCAGCCATCACGCCGCCGGTGGCGTTGGCGGTGTTTGCCGCGGCCGCGCTGGCCAAGGCCAGCCTGTGGAGCGCCGGCTGGCAGGCGGTGCGCATCGGCGCCGCGGGCTTCATCGTGCCCTTCATGTTCGTCTACGAGCCGGCGCTGCTGATGATCGGCGACTGGCCCGCGATCCTGCTGGCCACGTTCACCGCCACCGTCGGCTGCGTCACGCTGGCCGCCGGGCTCTTCGGCTATCTGGTGCGGCCCTGTGTTGCGTGGGAACGTGCCGTGCTCATTGTCGCGGCGCTGTTGCTCATCGTGCCGGGCTGGATCACCGACCTGATCGGCTTCGCGCTGCTCGCCGCGGTGCTGGCAATCCAGTTGCTGTCGGCATCGCGGCGAGCCAGCGCCGCCAAGTAGTCGCGGCCGCGCCTGTGCCGCATCAGGCGGCAATGCAGCGGGTCTCGCCGAATCGCACAGGAGGCACGCATGGACGAGCAACTTCGCATCGCCGCACTGGAGTACCACCGTTTTCCGACACCGGGCAAGATCTCGGTGACGCCGACGAAGGGCCTCATCAACCAGCGCGACCTGGCGCTTGCCTATTCGCCGGGGGTTGCGGCCGCGTGCGATGCCATCGTGGCCGATCCGAACGAAGCACATTCACTGACGTCCCGCGGCAATCTCGTCGCCGTCATCACCAACGGCACGGCGGTCCTTGGCCTCGGCAACATCGGGCCGCTGGCCGGCTAGCCCGTGGGGGGGGGCAAGGCGGGCCTGTTCTAGCAGTTCAGCGGCATCGATGTGTTCGATATCGAGATTGCCGAGACTGATCCGGAAGAGCTCGTGAAAACGATCGCGCGCCTCGAGCCCACCTTCGGCGGCATCAATCTCGAGGACATCAAGGCGCCCGATTGCTTCTATGTCGAGCGCAAGCTGCGCGAGCGGATGAAGATCCCGGTCTTTCACGACGACCAGCACGGCACGGCGATCGTGGCGTCCGCCGCCATCCTCAACGCGATGAAGGTCGTGCACAAGGACATCGCAACAGTCAAGCTCGTCTGCTCGGGGGCAGGCGCTGCGGCGATCGCGTGCCTCGATCTCCTGGTCGGTCTTGGACTGAAGCGCGAAAACGTCATGGTGTGCGACAGCCGGGGCGTGATCCACGCTGGCCGCGATTCGCCGATGGAGGAAAACAAGGCGCGCTACGCCCGCGACACGAAAGCGCGAACGCTGGCGGACGCCATCGCCGGCGCTGACATCTTCCTGGGGCTTTCCGGTCCGAAGGTGCTGACGCAGGACATGGTCAAGGCCATGGCCCGCGATCCGCTGATCCTGGCGCTCGCCAATCCCGAACCCGAGATCCTGCCGGAGCTGGCGCGCGCGGTGCGGCCCGACGCCATCATCGCCACGGGCCGGTCGGACTACCCGAATCAGGTGAACAACGTCCTGTGCTTCCCGTTCATCTTCCGTGGCGCGCTCGACGTCGGCGCAACCACGATCACGGAGGCGATGAAGCTCGCCTGCGTGCGCGCCATCGCCGAACTCGCCCACGCCGAGCAGTCGGACATCGTCGCGCAGGCCTATGCCGGTGAGAACCTGACGTTCGGCCGCGAGTACCTCATCCCCAAGCCCTTCGATCCGCGCCTCGTCGTGATCGTGCCGCCCGCGGTAGCCAGGGCCGCGATGGAAAGCGGCGTTGCCACCCGTCCGATCACCGACTTCGACGCCTATCGCGAAC
Source organism: Betaproteobacteria bacterium (assembly GCA_031396395.1). Classification (GTDB taxonomy): domain Bacteria; phylum Pseudomonadota; class Gammaproteobacteria; order Burkholderiales; family Casimicrobiaceae; genus VBCG01. The sequence continues at coordinate 19,417 of JANNKR010000230.1, read as the reverse complement.
GTCTATCGCAGTTCATCTACCACTCCGGACTCATCATGAAGCCGGTGTTCGCCGGGGCCAAGCGGGTGCCGAAGCGCGTGGCTTACGCGGAAGGCGAAGAGGAGCGCGTGCTCCGGGCCGTGCAGATCGTCGTGGACGAGGGCTTGGCGAAGCCCATCCTGATCGGCCGCCCGGAGGTGATTGCCGCGCGGATCGAGAAATTCGGACTGCGCCTCACGGCGGGCAAGGACTTCGATCTCGTCAACGTCAACAGCGATCCGCGTTACAAGGCGTGCTGGCAGATGTACTACCAGCTCATGGGACGCAAGGGCATCTCGCCGGAAGACGCGAAGGAGGCGGTGCTGCGCAAGCCTTCGCTCATCGGCACGCTGCTGTTGCGGATGGGCGAGTGCGACGCGCTGCTGTGCGGCACCGTGGGCAAGTACCAGGCGCACCTGCGTCACGTCGCCGACGTCATCGGCCGCAAACCCGAGGCCCCGGTGTTTGCCGCGATGAACGGGCTGCTCCTGCCCCACCGCACGGTGTTCATCTGCGACACCTATGTAAACCGCAATCCGTCCGCCGGCGAGTTGGTCGAAATCGCGCGGCTCGCGGCCGATGAGGTCCGGCGGTTCGGGCTCGTTCCCAAGGTGGCGCTGGTGTCACACTCCAATTTCGGCAGCGACGATTCGAAATCGGCGCGCAAGATGCGCGAGGCGCAGCGGTTGCTTGCGGCGCGCGCGCCGGAGCTGGAAGTCGATGGCGAAATGCACGGCGATGCCGCGCTGTCGGAAGCCATTCGCAGCCGGGCCCATCCGGACTCGACGTTGAAGGGCGAGGCCAATCTGTTGATCATGCCGAACCTCGATGCCGCCAACATTTCCTTCAACCTGCTGAAGATCACCGGCGGCGATGGCGTGACCATCGGACCGATCCTGCTGGGTGCCCGCAAACCCGTGCTGATCGCCACGCCGTCGGCAACCGTAAGGCGACTGGTCAATCTGACGGCGCTGGCAGTCGTGGGCGCGGCGGGAGGCGACGGATCCGAATGATCCCTGCCCGGTCCTCGTTCCGGGCTCATCCGTCCATTCGCAGGCACCATCGGGAAACTTGAACTACATCTGGCTTACCTCAGTGGCCTCGCTTGCGTTGTTTGTCGGCATGCTGCTGGCCGGCTACGGCATGGCTGGCAGCAGGAGACCAAACTGGATTCACATGCTGGGTTTCGCGGCAGTGATGGCCGGCGCGGTCAACGTTATCATCGACCTCGAGTATCCACGCATGGGGTCAATCCGCGTCGACAGCTTCGATCAGGCGCTGGTGGACCGTCGGACGGGGATGAACTGACGCTGTCCCTTAAGCTTCGGCAGCGCACGAGGGCAACCACGTCCGGCGACGCGAAGTTTCCCACCGACAAGTTCGTGCTCCGGTTCGTCAGGCCTTAGCGGGCGGCAGCGCTGGCGACGCGGCTGTCACGGCGCCTCGTCTTTCCTCCGCGTGCGTCGACAACGACCACGACTCGACGAGCCGTACGGGACTACGGTAAAACTTCGTCCGCCCGCAGCAACAGGATCGGAGGTATGGTGATGCCAAGCTCGCGCGCAGCAGTTCGATTGATCACGAGGTCGAACGTCGCCGGTTGCTCGACCGGAACATCCATCGGCCTGGCGCCCTTCAGGATGCGATCGACGTAGGTCGCGGCGCGCCGATACACCGATGCCAGATTGGTGCCATAGCTTGCGAGGCCGCCCAGCTCGGCGAATTCGCGCCAGAAATACACGCCAGGCAGCCGCTGTGAGCGGGCGTAGGCCACAATTTGCTCGCGCTCGAAGCCAAGCATCGGGTCCGCCACGACCAGCAGCGCGTCGGGCCTGGTGCCCGCAATTGCAGCAAGCGTTTCCGACAGTTCTTTGCGATTACGGGCGGGGTGGCGCAGCAGCGTTACCTGCAGTCGGGCTGCGGCGGTGTCGACATTTCGCATGATCTCGTCAATGCGTTGCTGTGCCGGATTCCAGATCATCGCAATCCGCTTCGCCTTTGGCGCAATCTGCGTGAGCAGTTCCAGCCGCTTCGCGTCGAGGTCGCCGGCGAGCACCGCGAGTCCAGTCAAGTTGTGTCCCGGCGTGGCGTAGCTGTCGACGAGCTTCTCGGCCAAGGGATCGCCCGTGATGAATACCACGGGCACCGTGGTGGTTGCTGCCTTGACGGCACGGATGGTGACCGGCCCACCGGTGCTTACGATGATTTTCGGCTGTCGTCGCAGCACGTCGTCGACCACACGAGGCATCGCCGCCTCGTTCTGGCCGCCCCAAGCGAAGTCGATTTCGATATTACGACCCTCTGTATAGCCCAGGTCGGCGAGGCCCCGCCTGAATGCCGCGACGTTGACTGCATTGGGCGCGGCGTCGCCGATGTTGACAAAGGCGATGCGGTGCATGCCCGGCGCCGGCTGCCCGCTGGCCGCAGCCATTGATAGCGCGGCGGCGACGAACACGAGTACGCGCATTGCATGAATCGGCGGTCTCATAGCCTTTCCCACGCGGAAAATCTGATACTCCGCTAAAAACCGTGGTCTGTCCCTATTTCTCATGCCGGGCAAGACTTCGGCAACGCCGATCCGACCTGGCTAGATCGGCAGAAACACGGCAGTGGCCAACATCTGCACGGCCCGGCGAATCATCCGGTTGTTCCGTTGCGCGGTAATCTGCGCCATCACGTCCTGGTAGGCGATGATCTTGCCGAACTCCCGCTCGAACGACAAATTGGCGGCATCGCCCGCGAGTTCGTTAGACAGGATCAGCCGTTCGCCTCGCGAGTCACGTGCGTTGCCGAGTTTCCATACGGCAATCTCGACATTGCGCGCAGAGTTGTAGAGCTTCTGCGCATCGAGCGAATCGGTGACATAGAACTGAGTCTTGCCGTTGTACGCCAGAAAAATCATGCTCGCGAGCCCGACGCCGAACGCGAACACGCGGTCACCGCGGTAGTCGGGCCGAAGCGCGAGAACGATCGCATCGCTGCTCCGCAAATGGTCGAGCTCCGGAAAACTGAATTGCCGCTGCGGGTCGTACGCCTTCACCAGCGCCGCATCCGCGCTCGCGAAACTGCCCTTGCGCCATTCGCGCGGGTTGCGCCGGTAGAGCTTTTCCATCACCAGCCGGGCCGATGCCAGGCTTTCCTTGGCGTGGATCTCGGCGGCCACGTCGATGTCCGATTTGGCAACATCGGCGGCCGCGAAGCCCTGCTCGGTCGGCGGCGCGCGCTTGCCGGTCGATGGCGCCGCGGGAGGAAAGGCAGGGGCCACCGTGCAGGCGGGAGCAAGCGCGGCAAACGCCAGCGACAGGCATTTCAGCGCAGCGCGCCGACTGCAACCTGCCGCGTCCCCCGCGCCATCCTCGGTCAATCCGGGCCCCTCTCCGGACACATGTTGCGTCGCGCTACAACGACCCGAGGAAAGCTTAGCGCATTTTCCGGCATTGCCCCCACGAAAAGTTCGGGGACAGGTGCCCGCAGTGAACAACGTGTTGCCGCCGTGGGGAGTCCTGCGTCTGCCGGCTGGACTCCACCGGGCAGCGGGCCGCTATCGTGCCTGCCGGCGCACGGCCAGCAGCGTGCAATCGTCCGCGAGCGCGATGGCGCCAATCGCCGCAGCCAGCCCATGCCGCAAGGCATCGAGCAACGCCTCGACCGGCAGGTCGGCGTTTGTTGCGCTGAGCGACAGCAATCGTTCCTCGGAGAATTCGCCACCCGTCTCCATTTCAGCCTCGGTGACACCATCGGTGTAGCAAATCAGGACGGCACCTTCACCAAGCACGATTTCCGCCGCCGTGTAGCGGAGACCCGGCATGGCGCCGACGAGGGCACCTTTGGGAATCGACAACCACGATGCCTTCCCGCCACCCGCAACGAGCGGCGCGCAATGCCCCGCATTGGCATAAACGAAGCGACCGGAGGCCACGTCCAGAAAACCGCAGAACAGGGTCACGAAAACGCTGGCGTCGTTGCCTCGGCACAACTGATCATTGATGCGCTCGAGCAGGTCATCGGGACTTCGGGTTGCCATTGCCGTGATGCGAATCAGGCCGATCGTGCGCGCCATGAAAAGTGCAGCCGGTATTCCATGCCCGGAGACGTCGCCGACGCAGACAAAGAGATGGCGGTCATCCACGAAGAAAGCATCGAAGAAGTCGCCGCCGATCTCCGACGCGGGCTCCATGAGACCCGCGACCTCGACGTCGGCACGCTCGGGGAACAGGCGACCGGGCAACGGAATCATGCCAGCCTGCAACTGGCGCGCGATCTCGAGTTCCTTGCGCAGGTACTCGAGCGCGAATTGCTTCCTTTGCGCTTCGAGTATCGACTCGTTGCTGCGCCGCATGCGTCCAGCCAGCAATCCAAGCAGATTGCGGGAGATCCCCGGGATCGGCCCGAGTCGACTCCAGAAGACGGCGCTGGGCAGGACCAGCAGCCGCACCTCCGTCACGGCAACGACGAGCGCCGAAACCGGCTGGCCATCGATGGCCGACATTTCCCCAACACTCTCCCCCGGCCGGATCTGAATCGCGGCATCGGGCAGCATTGCACTGTCGAGGTGCGCCACCATGCTCCCGGACAAAAGCACGAATATGGTGTCGTTGGCGTCGCCGGGCCGCATCAGTGCCGCCGCGGCCGGCAGCGTGCGGATCTCGCAGTCCCTGATCGCCTCGGCGACGACGGCTGGATCGGCGCCGCGGAAAAGCGCGATAGCTTCGAGTCCCGCGCCGTGTACTCCGTGCAATGGACCAGGCGAGTCGGGGGTCGTGGCCATCAAGCCGGCGCGCCCCACCGCACGGAAAACGTGAGGTGGTTGCGACCGTCGCCGTAGCGATACCCGATGCTGTCGGAATAGCTTCTGATCATCATCAGGCCCAGTCCACCCGGTACGGCATCGGCGAGGCTTGCCGGGCGCGACTTCGATGTGGACATGGCCGGAAGGGGGTCGAAGGCGATGCCCGAATCGCTGATTGTCACTGCCGCGACCCCGCCATCCGGACCAAGGCGCACGTCCAGGTTGACGGTGACCGGCAAGGCACGGCCCGCCGCGCCCCCGTGGGCGAAGATGTTGGCCAGCGCTTCGTCAAGGCAATGATCAAGTCGCCGGACGTGCTCCTCGGGGACCCCGCGCGCGTTTGTCTCCGCCCCCAGCCAGGCCGACGCGCTTCGCGCTTCCGTCGGTGCAGCATGGATCGACAGTACCGCCGGTGCAAGTGCCGCGGAAACGTTCATCCGGAACCTCAGGCCAGCGCTGCCTGCTCGGCCTCCGCCGCGTCGGCAAACATCGGGATCAGCACGTCGATGCCGGTCGCCTCCAGCGTCTTGGCGACTGCGGCATTGCCGCCCACGAACAGCACCAAGCGCCCACCCCGGCCCTGCTGCGCCTTTGCATTGGCGATCAACGAGCGTATGCCCATCGACGAAAGGAAATTCACCCCGGTGAGATCCACCAGCACGCGCCGCTTCGCCGATGCCGCAAGCACGGCGAAGCGCGTGGCGATCGCTTCGCTTCCCGCGGTGTCAAGCCGACCCGACAGATTGATGCGGCGGAAGTCTTCGTTGATGTCTACGTATTCGATGTCCATCTCGGGTCCAATATTGTATGAGTATGACGGGCTTGGTCGAAGCGTCCGGACGAACTTGCCGTCATCATTTGCGGATCAGGTACTAACATTACAATATTATTCCAACAATGTTTCAGATTGAAGACGGCGATGCTGGCGTGATGCCGGACAAGGTCCATCGTTTAAAGGGTGCGAATGGCCATGAACAAGCCCACTGCCGCGGTGCTCGGCAACGTGCGCGTGCTGCTGCTCGACTCCATCACCTGGGTCGATGCCGGCGATGCCGGGCAGATCGTCATCAGCGGCTCGCACGGCGGCCGCAGCGCCGGCGAGTACGCGATCCTGTTTCCGCTGGCGCTGTGCTGCCTCAACGACGCCGGCGTGGGCAAGGATCGCGCCGGCATCGTCGCGCTGGACATGCTGGACGAGCGCGGCGGCCCCGGTGTGGCGTTCAGTCACGATTCCGCGCGCATCGGCGAGGCTCGCGATGCGTGGGAGCACGGCGTGATTTCCCATTGCAATCCGCGTGCGGCCGCGCTGGGCTTCAAGGCCGGTCGCAGCCTGCGGGACGAGATCGAGCGGGTCTTTCGTCCCCGCTGAGCCCTGCAGCCGCAGCCACGCCTACAGCTTGTGCGAGCGATCCGCTTGCGCAAATCCGGGCCAGGCGATGCCTTCGCTTCGCGCCAGCGCCAGCACCTTGAACGTCTCGCCCATTTCCGTCGGCCCAAGCAGCTTCTGCACCGCCGACGCGGCACGCAGGTAGGCCGGGGACGTCGGGTCCCCCACATCGCGCAGCGCATCGAGCACGCCGGCATTGACGAGGAATGCCGCCTGCGTCGCATAGCCTGCAAGCGTCAATCCCGCGTCGACACCGGCCACCGCCATGGCGGTGAAGTCGACGTGCGTCGTCAGGTCGGCGAGGCCGGGCCAGACGAAGGGATCGGTCGTGGCGCGATGGCGATAGTGCGCGAGCAGCGTGCCGCCGTCGCGATCGGGGGCAAAGTACTCGCGCTGGGGAAAGCCGTAGTCGACGATCAGCATCGCGCCACCTACCAGGCGCCCCGCCAGTTCGCCCACCAGGGATTCCGCCGCCAGGTTGATCTCGCTGGCATAGTCCACATCCGGCGGAAACCGCTTGGCGGCAAGCGCGATCAACGCCGCATCGCGCAGCGGCCGCTCCGACCACGCCAGACCGGATGGCGCCACCACCCCGCGCTCGAACCACTTGCCGTCACGGCGGGCCACCAACCGCGGCGGGATCGCATCGAGGACCTCGTTCATCACGATCGCGCCATCGATGCGGTCCGGCAAGGTGTCGAGCCACGCCACGCGCGCTGCATGCGCCGGCGCGCGCGCCGCGAGGGTCGCGTGCTGGCGCTCGCGCAGGTCCGGGCTGACGTCCAGGATCAGATATTGCGAAGGCAACGCGTCGCGCGCAGCCAGCGCATTGAGCAGGTCCGCGGCGAGCGCGCCGCTGCCGGCGCCAAGCTCGACCAGTTGCCGCCCGGGCGTGGCCGCCAGGATCGGCCCGATCTGTGCCGCCAGTGTCGCGCCGAAGAGCGGCGTCATTTCCGGCGCGGTGACAAAGTCGCCGTCGGCGCCGAACTTGCGCGCTCCGGCAACGTAATAGCCAAGTCCGGGCGCATACAGCACGTGCTGCAGGTAGCGTTCGAAGTCGATGTATCCGCCCGCCGCTCCAATCAAGGCGTACAGACTCGACTGCACCGCCGCGCTGTGCGCACGGGCGGCGGGATCGGGATCGGGTAGCGCGGAAGGCAGCGGGGTACGCATGCGGGCAACAGGCGCGCGCTCACTGCGACGCCGGTGTGATGTGCTAGTGTGCCGGAAGTCTAGCGCCGGAGTGCCGTGTGCAGGAAAAAGTCGTGTTGATCACAGGCGGAGCCAAGCGTGTCGGGGCGGCGATCTGCCGCCGGATGCATGCCGAAGGCGCGAATCTGATGCTGCACTATCGTGCGTCCGGCGGCGAGGCGAGACTGCTGCAGTCGGAATTGAATCATGCGCGGCCGAACTCGGTTGCCTTGATCCAGGCCGACCTCCTGGAGACGGCCAAATTGTCGTCGCTGGTGGAACAGACGGTGCAGACCTTCGGGCGCCTCGATTTCCTGGTCAACAATGCGTCGTCCTTCTTCCCGACGCCCGTTGGCGAAATCGGGCTCGACCACTGGAACGATCTGATCGGCACCAACCTGCAGGCGCCGCTGTTCCTTGCGCAGGCGGCGGCGCCGGCGCTGCGGAAGGCCGGCGGGGCCATCGTCAACATCGCGGACATCCATGCGGACCGCCCGCTCAAGAGTTATGTGATCTATTCGATCGCCAAGGCCGGGCTGATCGGTCTGACCAGGTCGCTGGCGCGCGAACTGGCACCGGAGGTGCGCGTCAACGCGGTGGCGCCGGGTCCGGTGCTGTGGCCCGATGACGAGTCCTTCGATGAACTGTCGCGCCAGCGCATCATTTCGCACACGCCGCTGAAGCGCGAAGGCACGCCCGAGGACATTGCGGGGGCAGTGCACTACCTGCTGGCCGAGGCCCACTACGTAACCGGGCAGACGATCAACGTCGACGGCGGCCGCAACATCGCGATCTGAGGCAGCGGGAACGGTCCAACGCGGTCCCCGTAGGCGAGGCTTCAGCCTCGCAGGTTCGATGTGACGATTTGCCTGCGAGGCTGAAGCCTCGCCTAGGGGCATGCGGAGATATCGACAACCGGTGTGACTGTGCCCCGGATCGCCATCACCTTCGCGGCCAGTGTCTCGAGATAGGGATCGACGATCCCGTGCGTGACCAACGCCACGCGTGTGCGCTCGAAATAGTCGAACGACGACCCGAATGCGCCATGCGCAGTCGCGAGTATCCGGGCCTCGGCATCAAGCGACAACCGGCCCGCATAATGCGGATGCGCGTGCCTGACGGTAAACGTCAATGCAACAAGGCGGCGATCGCCTGACTGCACGTTGACCCAGCGGGGATGGTAGGAGCCCACCACCATTTCGCGGCGCCACAGCAGGTGCAGTTCGTCGATCGCCACGGGCGCGGGTAGTCGGTAGGCCACCCCGGTGCAGGCGCCGCCGCGGTCGAGGCCCAGGACCAGTCCCGGCGCGCCGGGCGTGCCGCGCGCGGCCATCGAATGCAGGCAAAAACGGCGATGCAGCCCGCGCACCATGCCGGGTCGCGACTCGGCAAAGGGAAAGAGGGGGTTCCACAGCAACGACCCGTAGGCGAAGACCCACCATCCGGCACCCTTGGGCCTGGCGGCGAGCGTGGTCGTCAGCGATTCGGACAGCTGCTCGTCCTCCAGCGCAAAGCCCTGCGCGCCGACGGCGGCCACATACAGATCGCGCATGCGCCCCGACTCGAGGTCGCCACGGCACAGCGTGGTGGGATCACTCTTCGGCATGCGGGTCACGTTGCAGCCTCTTGATGTCGATGTTGGCCTGCCTGCGCTTGGCGGCCGTGGTCTTGCCGTGCGGGCCGCCTTTGCCCAGCAGTGGCGAGCGGGCCACCGGATTGCGGATCCTCGGTGTCGGTGGCGCGTGCAGCTTGGCGCGCTTCATGGCTCTACCATGTTCGCAGTCTGCGCCACTACACCAGTCCCCGATACGGCAGGCGTGCCTCGCACCGCGCCGCCACCGCCAGCAGGCGATCATCGCATCCGCGCGGCGCAGCCAGTTGCAATCCCATCGGCATGCGCTCGGCGAACCCCACCGGGAGATTGAGCGCGGGAAAACCCAGCAGCGACCACAGCGTGCAGCAGGACGGGTCACCGGTGGTGGCAAGACTCCAGGGCGCGGGCCCGGGCGCCGATGGTGCCAGGATCGCATCGAAGCCGCTGGCCCAGTCGGTGAAGAACGCGATGGCCCTCGCGCGCGCAGCCATCGCGTCGTCGTAGGCGGAGCGCGCAATCGCGGCACCTTCGTCCAGCGCCGCATTGAGCGCGGCGGTCATCCGGGCGCGCTCGCGCTGCTGCAGCGGGACCAGCGCCTGCGCCGCCTCGAACAGCATGATCGTCCGGTGCAGCTTGTTGGCCTCGCGCCACAGCGCGGGCACGTCGCGCGGCACCACGTCGGTTCGCATGCGCAGTTGCGTGACTGCCGACTCGACCACCGCATCGGCATCGCAGTCGAGTTGCGTCCACGGAAAGTCGCCGATGTAGAGCAAGCGCGGCGTGCGCGCCAATGGCGGCGGAATGGCCGCGATGCGGCCCGCGTCCGCCAGCACGCTTGCCACGCGCGCGGCGTCGGCCACGTTGCGCGTGAACGTCCCGACGGCGTCGAGCGTGGGGCTGAAGACGTGCGCGCCGGCAAAGGGAATCACGTCGAGCGTGGGCTTGAAGCCGACCACGCCACAATAGGCGGCCGGACGCACGACCGAGCCGTTGGTCTGGGTACCGATGGCCGCGGCGACGTGTCCCGCGGCGACCGCGGCAGCGGAACCCGCCGACGAGCCGCCCGGTGTATGCGCCGGGTCCCACGGATTGCGTGTCTTGGACGGATCCATGAACGCAAACGGCGTGGTCGTGGTCTTGCCGAAGACGAAGCCGCCGGCCTCCCGCAGTCGCGCAACGCAGGCCGCATCCGCCGCCGGCCGATGCGATTCGAAGATCGGCGACCCCATCGTGGTGGGCATGTCGCGCGTCGCGATGATGTCCTTGACGCCAACGCCGATGCCGCCGAGCGGGGCACCCGGCGCCGGCACACGTGACGCCTGCGCACGCACCAGCGCCGGATCGAGCGTGGCCCACGCGTCGATGGCGGCATCGGTGGCCGCAATGCGCGCAAGCTGCGCCTCGGCCACCGCCAGCGGCGTGATCGTTCCCGCGGCGATCGCATCGATGGACTCCGCCAGCGTCCAGCGCCAGGGTTCGTGCGTGATCATCGCTCCACTCCGGTAGCCTCGATCCGCACGAGCGGCACGACCGGCACCGCGCGCGACTTGCGCACAAGAAACAGTGCCTGCAGGTCATTGAGAAAGCGCTGGCCAAGCGGCGTGGCCTTGAGCGTGGCGGGATCGGCGTCGAGGAGGCCGCGCCGCACGCCCTCGGCCAGCGGCTGCGCGATCAGCGCCAGCGGATAGCCGGTGCGCTCGGCAAAGAGCGATGCGGGCACGCCGTCGATCAGGCGCAATGCATTCAGCATGAATTCGAATCCCATGTCGCCACGCGCAACCCCCACCGTTTCCTGCACCGGCGCACCTGCGGCAGCCTGTTCGAGATACTGCCGTGGCTGCTTGTAGCGCAGGTGCCGCACGACGCGATCGGACATGGAGATCTTGGAATGCGCGCCGGCGCCGATGCCGAGATAGTCGCCGAAGCGCCAGGAGTTGGTGTTGTGCGCACATTGGCGCTGCGGCTTCGCATGAGCGGACGTTTCATAATGCGCGTAACCGGCGCATGCCAGTGCGGCATCGACGGCATCCTCGATGTCGGCCGCGGTATCGTCGTCTGGTAACGGCGGCGGATAGCGATGGAACAACGTGTTCGGTTCGAGCGTGAGGTGATAGAACGACAGGTGCGGCGGCGAGAACGCCAGCGCCGCGGCCAGGTCGGCCTGCGCCCCGGCCACCGTCTGGTTGGGCAATGCATACATCAGGTCGAAGTTGACGTTGCCGAAGATCATCAACGCGGCCTCGGCGGCGCGGCGCGCCTCGTCCGCATCGTGCACGCGGCCCAGCGCCTGCAGCTGCAAGGGATCGAAACTCTGGATGCCGAGCGAAAGTCGATTGACGCCAGCCGCGAAGAAGTCGGCAAACTTCTGCCGCTCGAAGGTGCCCGGGTTGGCCTCGAGCGTCACCTCGGCATCAGGCAGGAGCGGAACGCGCGCGCGGATACCGGCCAGCAGGCGATCGATGGCCGCGGCGGAAAAGAGGCTGGGCGTGCCGCCGCCGATGAAGATCGACACCACCTTGCGGCCCCAGATCTGCGGCAGCGCGAATTCGAGGTCGGCGAACAGTGCGTCGACGTAGGCGTCCTCCGGCACCGCCGCAGGCGCCTCATGCGAATTGAAATCGCAATAGGGGCATTTACGGATGCACCAAGGAATGTGCACGTACAGCGCCAGCGATGGCAACGCCTCGAAGCGTTGCGGCGCCAGCGGTCCGGGCACGGCGGTGGAGGTCGGCATTGGCGTCATTGCCGTTGTGTCGCGTCGAGCCGCGCGACCAGCGCGCGGATGGCGTGACCGCGATGCGATCGCGCGTTCTTCGCTTCAAGGTCCAGCTCAGCGCCGGTGCGGCCGGAATCGGCGTCGAGAAAATGGGGATCGTAGCCGAAGCCGCCGCTGCCACGAGGTTCATCGATGATCGTCCCGCGCCACACGCCCTCGGCGATCAGCGGCTCGGGGTCCAGCGCGTGCCGCACCAGCACCAGCACGCAGTAGTAATGGGCACGGCGGTCGGCCACGCCGCGCAACTCGCGCACCAGTTTCTGGTTGTTCGCCGCGTCGGAGCGTTCGTCGCCGGCATAGCGCGCAGAGTGCACGCCAGGCGCACCGCCGAGCGCGGCCACGCACACGCCGGAGTCGTCGGCAAGCGCCGGCAACTGCGCCAGCGCGCTGGCATGACGCGCCTTCGCCAGCGCGTTCTCCACAAAGGTCACATGCGGCTCCGGCGCATCGGGGATGGCGAGTTCCGCCTGCGGCACGACGTCGATGCCCAGCGGCGCCAGCAGCCGCGTGAACTCGCGCACCTTGCCCGGGTTGTTCGACGCCAGCACCAGCCGGGTGATCACCGCGCCAGCGCCTCCGTCTGGGCCGCCAGCAAGCCGCGGATGCCGCCTTCGGCGAGCCGCATCAGCGCGTCCAGCTCGGGCCGCGTGAAGGGCGTGCCCTCCGCGGTGCCCTGCAGTTCCACAAAGCCACCGGCTGCGGTCATCACCACGTTCATGTCGGTGTCGCATTGCGAGTCCTCGCCGTAGTCGAGGTCGAGCATCGGCACGCCGTCGACGATGCCCACCGACACCGCGGCGACGAATTCGCGCAGCGGATCCCCGGCGACAAGGCCGCGCCCGCGACACCATGCGATGGCATCCGCCACGGCGATGCAGGCCCCGGTGATCGACGCGCAGCGCGTGCCGCCGTCGGCCTGCAGCACATCGCAGTCGATCTTGATCGTGCGCTCGCCCAGCGCCTTCATGTCGGTGACCGCGCGCAGGCTGCGGCCGATCAGGCGCTGGATTTCCTGCGTCCGCCCGGACTGCCGGCCATCCGCCGCTTCCCGTTTCATGCGCGTGTTGGTGGACCGCGGCAGCATGCCGTATTCGGCGGTCAGCCAGCCCTGCCCCTTGCCCTTGAGGAACGACGGCACGCCTTCCTCGACGCTGGCGGTGCACAGCACGTGCGTGTCGCCCATCTCGATCAGGACGGAACCCTCGGCGTGACGGGTGAAGTTGCGGGTGACGCGCACGGCGCGCAACTGGTCGGCCTGGCGGCCGGTGGCACGAGTGACCATGGGGAGCGGCCTGAGGGAACGATGAAGACTGTCGATTATAGCGGCGATGCCGGTCCCAGCGCCGCGATGAGGCCCTGCTGCAGGCTGTACGGAGGCGACCAGCCATAGCGTGTGCGAAATGCCATGTCGTCGACTTCGAGCGAACCGGTCAACCGCGCCAGCGCCTCTTCGCGGCCGAACACGCTCGCGGCGGCGCGCAAAAGCCGTGGCGGCAGCGCGAACAGTCGTGCCGGCACGCCGACGGCGACGCCGATGGCACGCGCCAGCGCAGGTGTCGCCACCGCCTCGCCATCCGCCAGCAGCCAGGTCGTGCAGCGCCCTGGCGCGGCCGCGTCGCTGTCGGCCAGGATCACCGCCAGGGCGTCCGCCAGGTTGCCCACGCCAAGCAGGCTGCGCCGGTTGTCGATGCCGGCCAGCGGCAGCGGTAGGCCGCGGCGAATGGCGCGCGCCAGCGCGGCGAAATTGGCCTTGGCAAACGGTCCGTAGGTCAGCGGCAGGCGCAACGCCGTCACCCGCAGTCCGGTGGCGGCCGCGACCTGCGCGAGCGCGACCTCCGCGTCCCATTTGCTTCGCGCATAGGCATCCTGCGGATTCGGCGCATCCGTCACGCGAAACGGCTTGCCGCGTGTCGTGGCCTCGCCATTGACCTTGATCGAACTGGCGAAGATGAAGTGACCGATGCCGCACGCTGCGGCCGCGCGCGCGAGGCGCTCGGTGAGTTCCACGTTCGCGGCGCGATAGGCAGCCCGCGCATCATCGCGCGCGGGCACATGGACGCGCGCGGCAAGATGAATCACGGCATCGGCTTCACGCAGCATTTCCGCCAGCGCGTGCCCATTCATCGGCGTCAGGTCGCCGATCACGCGAACGTCGGCGCCGTCGATCGGTGGCGACGAATCGCGGACCAGCCCCCGCACGGCAAAGCCGCGCGCGGCCAGCGCCGGAACCACCGCGCGCCCGATGAACCCGCCGGCGCCGGTGACCACGACGCGCCGGCCCGGGGCCGCTAGAACCACTTCCAGCCGTGCAGCCGATAGAAGCGGAAGCCGCTCTTCACGAACCAGTGGATGTGACGCCCGCCCTTGCGGGCGGCGCCACCACCGTGGTGGCCGATCTGCACGCTGGGCACGAACGCGGTCTTGGTGATGCGATTCAACCGCACGCTCCAGTCGAAGTCCTCGAAGTAGAGGAAGAACCTGGGATCGAAACCGCCGGTCTTGTCGATGGCGCTGCGCCGCACCAGCATGAATGCGCCCGACAGCGCGGGTATGCCGATCAGCTCGCGCGGCGGCTCGACGTCGATCAGGTCGCGCATTTCATAGCGATGCAGGCGGCGCTGGAACATCCGCTGCACGAACGAGGGCGCGAACCCGCGCAGGAACAGGTCGAACACCGCGGGATAGCGCTTGCACAGGTATTCGCGGCGGCCTTCGCTGCCGTGCACCATCGGCGCCAGCGCCCCGACCTCCGGGTGCGCATCCAGCCAGCGCACGCCGTTGGCCAGCGCATCGGGCGCCAGTTCGACGTCGGGATTGAGCACCAGGTGATAGTCCGAACCCGTCCCGTGCAGCACGAGGTTGTGGGCCGCGCCGTAGCCGATATTGGCATGGCCGCGAAGGTAGGTGACGTGGACGCCGGAGTCCGAGAACCGCGCCTTGCCGAGCTTGATGACGCTGTCGGCCACGTCGCTGTCTTCGCTGTTGTCGATCAGCGCCAGGTGCACCGTGCGCATCGCGCCGGCTTCGCGGCCCGCGCCGATCGCCAGCGCGAGCTTGCGCAGGCACCGCTCGAGCAACTTCATGTCGGGCCGGTGCGTGACGATGCTGATCTGCAGCGAGGATGGAAGCACGGTAGTGGCGGCGGCGCGTTCGGCGGACGTGGAAGGTGACGCGGTGGAAGCGCCGCAGCGGCGGATCGCCGCCGAATCTTCAGCTAGAATCGTGGGCGAAGCAACAACAACCGTCAACACCATCGGCGCCACCCGTGGGTCGCGCCCCATCCCGAGGAACCCCGGTGGCACCTCCTGACAAGCAGTCGCATCCGCTGCGCGCCAAGCTCGCGCGCGGGCATCTGGTCGCCGGCATCTGGTCGGTGCTGCCCAATGCGCAGGCCGCCGGCGTGATGGCGGCGGCCGGCTTCGACTTTGCCATCCTCGATTGCGAGCATGGTGGCTTCGACTTCAACACGCTCGAGGCGGCCATCACCGCCTGCGAGCAGGGCGGCGCCAGTCCGCTGGTGCGCGCGCCGGGCGCCGACGCCTTCTTCATCCAGCGCGCGCTGGATCTGGGCGCCGACGGCGTCGTGGTGCCGCAGGTTCCCGATGCCGATACTGCATCACGCGCGGTGAAGATGGCGCACTTTGCCCCGGCCGGCACGCGCGGATTCAATCCGTACACGCGGGGTGGCAACTATGGCATGCCCCCGCAACCCAAGTACGTGCCGGGCTATCCGTTCACCGGCGTGCTGGTCGAATCGCCGGCTGCGGCGGCGGCGCTCGAGGCCATCGTCGCGGTGCCCGACCTCGACCTCGTCTACCTGGGCATTTTCGACTACTCCGTGGCGCTGGGCATTCCGGGCCAGGTGGAGGATGCGCGCGTCCAGGACTTCATCGCCCGCGCGGCAAAAATCGCCCGTGCCTCCGGCAAGGCAGTAGGCACCACCGCAATGAACGAAGCCCAGACCAGGCGGCTTGTTGCGCTTGGCGTCAATGTGCTGCTCTACGGCACCGACACGTGGCTGCTGGGGCAAGGGGCGCGCGCCGGACTGGCGATGTACCAACAATCCGGATGGAGCCCACGATGAGCACGCTTGCACGCTATCAGGCCAATGCGCTGGTCAACTTCGCGCATGCGTTGCTCGCGCGCTCCGGTGTGCGCGACGATATCGCCCGCGACGTGGCGGCGGTGCTGGTCGATGGCGACCTGCTCGGGCACACGACGCACGGCCTGGCGTTGCTGCCCGCGTATCTCGCCGAGATCGAGAAGGGCACCATGACCAAGTCGGGCGAGCCGCGCGTGTTGAATGGCCGCCCGGCGGCGCAGACCTGGGATGGCATGCGGCTGCCCGGTCCCTGGCTCACGCTGCGCGCATTCGATACCGCAGCTGCCATGGCATTGACCTATGGCACCGGCACCGTGGTGATCCGCCGCGCGCATCACATCGCGTGCCTTGCCGCCTACCTGAAGCGCATGACCGATCGCGGCCTGATGGCGGTGCTGGTGTGCTCCGATCCATCGGCGTGCAGCGTCGCGCCCTTCGGTGCCGTTTCACCCGTTTTCACGCCCAACCCGATGGCCGCCGGCATTCCCACCACCGGGGACCCCATCCTGCTCGACATCTCCGCCAGCCTGACCACCAACGGCCTCACCGCGCGCCTCTTCAAGGCCGGCGAGCATCTACCGCATCCGTGGGTGCAGGATGCACAGGGCAACGCCACGGCCGACCCCGCCGTGCTGTTCAACGAGCCCAAGGGCACGTTGCTGCCGCTGGGCGGCCTCGATGCCGGCCACAAGGGCTATGCGCTGGCACTGATGATCGAGGCGCTGACCGCGGGCCTGGCCGGATTCGGCCGCGCCGATCCACCGGATGGCTGGGGCGCCACGGTATTTGTGCAGGTGCTCGATCCTGCAGCGTTCGGCGGCGCGAGCGACTACACGCGACAAAGCGATTGGTTGGTCGACGCGTGTCACGCTGCGAAGCCGCGGCCGGGGGTCGAGCGCGTGCGCGTGCCGGGAGAAAACGGGATGAAACGCTATCGCGACCAGCTGGACCATGGCGTCGCGCTGTTCGGTGGGATCATGCCGTCATTGCAGCCATGGAGCCAGAAGCTCGGCGTGCCGATGCCGGCGTGCACCGCCTGAACACCGTAACGCTCCTGTAGGCGACGTGTAGGCGAGGCTTCAGCCTCGCGGGTTCAATGCAACGATTTGCCCGCGAGGCTGAAGCCTCGCCTACAGAACCGTGGTTTTCCGTGCGCCCGCCACTCGCCAGATGCCGGCGAGGTCGCGCGCGGCAACGGGCTCGACCAGGCCGGCCGCAAGCAGCAACACCCGCACCGCGTCCGCCTGGTCGAAACCATGCTCGACCAGCACCGTGCCGCCCGGCGCCAGTCGCGCCGGCGCACCGGCAATGATCGTGGCCAGCGCGCCGAGACCGTCGCCGCCGGGCGTGAGCGCCGCCACGGGCTCGAAGCGCAGGTCGCCCTCCGTGAGATGCGGATCGCCGCCCGCGATGTAGGGCGGATTGCCGACGATCAGGTCGAAGCTGCCGTCGGGCACGCCGTCATACCAGTCGGCCTGCACGAATTCGACGCGCCCCAATCCGAGCCGCGTGGCATTGCCCGTCGCCACCGCCAGCGCTTGCTCCGATGCATCGCAGGCAACGATTCGCGCGCCCGGTCGCTCGTGCGCCAGCGCCAGGGCGATTGCTCCCGACCCGGTGCCGAGATCGAGCACGCGCACCTCGTGATCGGCCGGCATCCGCGCCAGCGCCCGTTCCACCAGCGTCTCCGTCTCCGGACGCGGAATCAGGACGTCGGGCGTGACGGTGAGCGGCAGGCCCCAGAACTCACGCACGCCGGTCAGATAGGCCACCGGCTCGCCGTCGCGGCGCCTTTTGGCCAGCGCGAAATAGGCGGCGGCCTGCGCCGCGTTCAGCGTGTCATCGCGATGCGCGATGAGCCACGAGCGTTGACATCCGAGAACGTAGGCCAGCAGCACCTGCGCCTCGATGGGCATCAGGCTTGCCTGTGCCAGCGCGGCGCCGACCGTCGGGGTCATGCCTCGTCGCAGGTAGCGGCGAAAAGACGCAGCCGCTCATTGTAGTAGCGGCCCCAACCGCGATCGATGAGCCCGGCCTTCATCAGCACGCGCTGCGACGCCACATTGTCTGGATGCGTGACGCCGATGATGCGGTGCAGGCCGAGATCGTCGAAGCCGTAATGCACGAGCGCCGTCGCGCCCTCGGTGGCAAAGCCCTTGCCCCAGGCGCGATGCAGCAGCCGGTAGCCGACCTCGACATCGGGACTGCGCCCGGCGTACTTCAACGTGAACCAGCCGATGAATGCGCCCGTGTCGCGCCGCGTGGCGTACCAGAAGCCGAGATCGGGATACAACCGCGGATAACGCAGGATGCGGCGCATCGCCGCCGCTGTCGCTTCCCGCGGCGCGGCGTTGCCGTCGCCGAAGAATCGCATCACCCGTGGATCGCTGTCCAGGCGATACAGGTCGTCGATGTCCTCGGGCACGAACTCGCGCAGCGCCAGGCGCAGCGTTTCGAGCCACGGCGCCGGACGCGCATAATCGGATTTCATGTTTCCCCCGCCACGGTGGCCAGCTGCTCGGCCTGGAACTCCTGCGCCAGCGCACTCACCACGTCGTCCAGATCGCCGTCCATGATCGCGTCGATCTTGTAAAGGGTGAGATTGATCCTGTGATCGGTCACCCGGCCCTGCGGGAAATTATAGGTGCGAATGCGCTCGCTGCGATCACCCGAGCCGATCAGCGACTTGCGATGCGCCGCCTCCTTGCTGTGGCGCTCCTGGCGTTCCTTGTCGAGCAGGCGGGAGGCCAGCACCGCCATCGCCGAGGCGCGGTTACGATGCTGCGAACGATCGTCCTGGCACTCGACCACGAGCCCGGTGGGCAGATGCGTGATCCGCACCGCCGAATCCGTCTTGTTGATGTGCTGGCCGCCCGCGCCCGACGCCCGAAAGGTATCGATGCGCAGGTCCGCGGGGTTGATCGTGATATCGGCGATGGGATCGGCCTCGGGAATGACCGCAACGGTGCATGCCGATGTGTGGATGCGCCCCTGCGACTCGGTGGCCGGTACGCGCTGCACGCGGTGGCCACCCGATTCGAACTTGAGCTTCGAGTGCGCACCCTGCCCCACGATGCGCACGATCACTTCCTTGTACCCGCCAAGCTCGGACGACGACGCAGACACGATCTCGGTCTGCCAGCGGTGGCGCTCCGCATAGCGAACGTACATTCGCAGCAGATTGCCGGCGAAGAGCGCAGACTCGTCCCCTCCCGTGCCGGCACGGATTTCGAGGAAGACGTTGCGCTCGTCGTTGGGATCCTTCGGCAGCAGCGCCGCCTGCAGCACGATGTCCAGCGCGGCCATGCGCGCATGCGCGGCGGCGCGCTCCTCGTCGGCGAAGGTGCGCATCGCCGGGTCGGCGGCCATATCCGCTGCGGCCGCGAGGTCGGCCTCCGCCTGTCGGTAGGCCACCAGGCTCTCGACGATCGGCGCCAGATCGGCGTGCTCGCGCGTCATCGCGCGATAGCGATCGAGATTGCTCGTCACTTCCGGCTCGCCCAGAAGCCGGTTCAACTCCTCCAGGCGGTCGGCGAGCTGGTCGAGCTTGGTACGCAGTG
>JANNKR010000210.1:0-6836 GCA_031396395.1 Betaproteobacteria bacterium | reverse complement strand
ACGCCACGTCGCCAGCATGACTGAACAGCACCAGGCCGCGCGACGAGAAAGCGGTACTGCGCGCCTACGGCGCCAGCCAGGCGACCAGCGCCATACGGCCGGAGCCCTGGTCGCGGCGGTAGGAGAAGAACCGCGTGGCGTCGGTATGCGTGCACCATTCGCCGCCCGCCACATCGACGACGCCAGCGCGAGCCAGGCGCGCGCGCGCGAGCCCGGGCAGATCTGCCATCCACTTGCCTTCGCGCGCAGGGCGAAAGTAGGCAGCGGCCGCGGCATCGTTGTCGCAATACGCCGCCACGACATCGGGACCCACCTCGAACGCGTTCGGTCCGATCGCCGGGCCGATCCATGCGACGATGCCTGCGGGCGGAACGCGCATCGCCGCCAGCGTGTTCTCGACGACGCCGCCGGCGAGCCCGCGCCAACCGGCATGCGCCACCGCCAGCACCGAGCCCGCGCGATCGGAGAGCAGTATCGGCAGGCAATCCGCGGTGCGTACCGCCAGGACCGCAGACGCGGCGCGGGTGACCGCGGCGTCCGCCACCGGGGGTGTCGAGAGCGCCGTTGTGATCGTCACCACGTCGCTACCGTGTACCTGGTGGAGCCAGGTCGGATCCGCAGGCAGCCATTCGCGCAGGCGGCGCCGGTTCTCCGCGATGGCCGTGTCTGCCGCACCGGCGGGAGGCTGTGCGGCGCCCAGGTCGAACGCTGACGCAGTGCCTGTGGCAACGCCGCCGCGCCGCGTTGTGAAGAACGCCCGCACCCCAGCCGGCCCCGACCATGCGGGCACGATCCAGTCGAGGTTGCGTGCGGCCAGCAGCCCCGGCAGGTCGGGTTTCATCCCGCCTTCAGTCACGCGGCTGCCGCGGCAGTACCGCAGCCTTCCAGGCGCGAGTCATGCGGCCACCGGCGGCGTGCGTGCCGCGCGCAGTACCTCGATGAGTGCGTCGAGATCGGCGGGCGGCGC
Source organism: Betaproteobacteria bacterium (assembly GCA_031396395.1). Lineage (GTDB taxonomy): Bacteria > Pseudomonadota > Gammaproteobacteria > Burkholderiales > Casimicrobiaceae > VBCG01. Next base: position 5,869 of record JANNKR010000210.1, on the reverse strand, counting down.
GGACGCCCATTCCATCATTTCACGCGATAGTGGATGAAGCAGTCCCAGACGTTGGGCATGCAGCGCCTGGCGCGCGAAGGCGAGCGCAGCGGCCGGCAACGCAGGCGTCCGGCCGCGCGTCGCGCGGTACGTGGGGTCGCCGACGAGCGGATGGCCGATGGCGGTCAAGTGCACGCGAATCTGATGCGTGCGTCCGGTCTCGAGGCGGCAGCGCACCAGCGTGGCGATACCGAAGCGCTCGATGATATCGACGTGGGTGCGCGCTGCCTTGCCGGCGGCGACCACGGCCATCGACGTGCGCAGTGCCGGGTGCCGCCCGATCGGGGCGTCGATGGTGGTGGCACGCTTCAGGTCGCCGTGCACCACTGCCAGGTATTCGCGTTTGACTGAATGCGCCGCCAGTTGCCGGACGAGGTCGGTCTGCGCCACGACTGTCCTGGCCACGACCATGAGTCCACTTGTGTCCTTGTCCAGGCGGTGCACGATGCCGGCGCGAGGCAAGATGGCCAGCGCGGGCGCGTGGTGCAGCAGCGCATTGAGGAGCGTGCCGGCGCGATTGCCGCTGCCGGGGTGGACGACGAGGCCGGCCGGCTTGTTGATCACCAGCAGCGCGTCGTCCTCGAACACGACGTTGATGGCAATGTCTTCAGGCCGGTCGGGCAGCAGCTGCGCATCGGCACCCTCGATGACCATGATCGACTCCCCGCCCTGCACGCGAAAGCGCGGCTCGAGGACCGCCTTGCCGTCCACGACGACCTGGCCCGCCTCGATCCAGCCCTGGAGACGCGTGCGCGAGTACTGCGGCAGCAACACGGCCAGCGCCTGGTCGAGTCGCCGGCGAGGCGAACCCGGGGGGACGGCAAAGGCATGCCGCAATGGGTCGGGGGAGTCGGGCGTCTTGGACATTGGCGGCATGCGGTCGGCTATAATCGAGGGACAAGGATCGTCACGATGAAACGAAGCTTCCCCATGCCGTCATTCTTTCGCGCCGGATTCGCCGCTGCGTGTTTCGCGCTGATGCTCGCGGGCTGCGGTTTGCTGCCCGAGGTCAAGGAAGAGACCGCCGGCTGGTCGGCAGACCGCTTGTACAAGACCGCCCACGACACGATGCTCGAGGGGAATTATATACGGTCGATCAAGCTCTTCGATCAGCTGGAGGCGCGCTTTCCCTACGGCCGGTACGCGCAGCAGGCCATCCTGGAGTCGGCCTATGCCAACTGGCGCGGCGGGGAACAGGCTGCAGCCATCGCCGCCACCGAACGCTTCATCCGCACGTATCCCAATCATTCGAATGTCGACTACGCCTACTACCTGAAGGGTCTCGTGCATTTCCGCGAGGACCAGGGCCTGCTGGGGTATGTCTATGAACTCGATCTCGCAGAGCGCGATCCCAAGGAAATGCGCGCGTCGTTCGTGGCCTTCAAGGAACTGACGACCAGGTTCCCCGACAGCGTGTATTACCAGGATTCGATCGCGCGCATGCGCTACCTCAACAATGCGATGTCCACTTTCGAAGTGAACGTTGCGCGGTACTACTACCGGCGTGGCGCGTTTGTCGCCTCGGCCAATCGCGCGCAGGGTTCGCTCGTCAACTTTCCGCAGACGGCCGCCAACGAGCACGCACTCGAGATCCTGAAGAACAGCTACGAAAAACTCGGCCTGCAGCAGCTCTCCGCCGACTCGCAGCAGATCCTCGTCAAGACGTATCCTGAAAGCAAGTATGTGGTCGGCGGCGCGGAAACGCCGTGGTGGAATTTCTTCGGGCGCAGCATCGAAAAACGCGAGGCCAGTTACGGCGTCACGCCCACCGGGCAACTCGCCACCAAGCCATGGTGGCAGTTCTGGGATTGATGCCGTGCTGGCGCGGCGCGATGCTACGGTAGCGCTGCTTCGGCCTCAGCGCGCAATTCGCGCAGGAACGACACCGCATCCTCGGCTGCACGCGTGCGCCGCATCGGCGGCAGGCTTTGCCAGATGCGCTTGCCGTAGGGTTTGTCGGTGAGGCGCGGATCGCAGATGGCCAGCACGCCACGGTCGGTCTCGGTACGGATGAGCCGCCCGGCGCCCTGCTTGAGGCTGATCGCCGCCTGCGGCAGTTGCCATGCCATGAACGGATTGCCCCCCTCCGCCTTCAGCCGGTCGAGGCGCGCTGCCAGCAGCGGGTCGTCGGGCGGCGCGAACGGCAGCTTGTCGATCACGACCAGCGACAGCGCATCGCCGGGCACGTCCACGCCTTCCCAGAAGCTGGCGCTGCCAAGCAGCACCGCGTTGCCCAGTTCGCGGAAGCGCACCAGCAGCTCCGAGCGCGACCCTTCACCCTGCACCAGCAGCGGAAACGCATGGCCATCGCGCGCAAAGGCTGCGACGATCCGCTCGCGGGCGCGGGCCAGCGCCCGCAGCGACGTGAACAGCATGAAGGCCCGGCCGCCGCTGGCCTCGAGCAGCGGCAGCGCGGCATCCACCACAGCATCGGTGTGCTCCTGCGAATTGGGGGCCGGGAGGTTGCGCGGCACATACAGCAGTCCCTGACTCGCGTAGTCGAAGGGGCTGTCCCACGCGCCGGTCGTTGCGTCGGCCAGGCCCATCTGTCCCGTGTAGTGCGAGAAATCGCGGCCCACCGCCAGGGTGGCTGACGTGAAAATCCAGGCCTTGGCCGAGCTTTCGACCTGGCGCTTGAACAGCGGCGCGATCGACAGCGGGGAGGCCTGCAGCTGGAACCCGTTGGGCGTGATGTCGATCCAGCGTATCCAGTCCTGGGGCGGTTCGCCTTCGGTGCCAGCGACGGCATTGCCGTCGCGCCAGCGTGCGACCTGCCGTGCCGCGTCCTCGGCGCGTCGCGCGACCTGTGCCAGATCCTCGCCTCGCTCGGCGAAATGACCGAGCTCGGTAGCCATGCGGTCGAGCGCGGCGGCGAGTTCGTCGAGCGCGTCGGCAAAATCCGGGCGCGCGGCGATCACGTCGCGCGCAATCTTGCCAGGCACTTCGCCCGCGGCAAGCCGCAGCTTGCGCACTGCGGGTGCCAATTCCGCGGCCGAATCGGGCAAGCCCGGGACATCGCGCGCGGTGGTGCGGGCCGCGATCTCGGCGTCGCGCGCGAGTTCGGCCAGCTGTCCTGCGCCCACCTGCTCGCCGAAGAACAGCGTTGCCGTGTCCGGCAACTGGTGGGCCTCATCGAGGATCACCGTGTTGCAGTTGGGCAGCAGTTCGGACACGCCCTCTTCGCGCAGTACGACATCGGCAAAGAACAGATGATGATTGACGACGACTATGTCGGCCTCAAGCGCTTCCTTGCGCGCCTTCAGCACGAAGCAGTCGCTGTGGTACGCGCAGTTCTGGCCTAGACAGTTGTCGCGCGTGGACGTGACCAGCGGCCAGATCGTCGCGTGCTCGGGCACGTCGGCCAGTTCGGCGCGATCACCGCGCTGGCTGGCGCGCGCAAAGGCGATGATCTTCGGCAGATGCCGTACGTCGTCGCGCGAAGGCAGGCGATCCTCGTGCGCGGCACGTTCGAGGTGATGGTGGCAGACATAGTTGCTGCGCCCCTTGAGCAGCGCCACTGTGACCGGCACCGCAAGCGCGTCGCGCACCAGGGGCAGGTCGCGCTCGAACAGCTGGTCCTGCAGCGTCTTGGTGCCCGTGGACACGATGACCTTGCCGCCATAGAGGAGCGCCGGCACCAGATAGGCGAAGGTCTTGCCGGTGCCGGTGCCGGCTTCGGCGACCAGCAGGCCGCGGTCCGTGATCGCGCGCGCAATCGCCTGCGCCATCGCGAGTTGCTGCGGCCGGAAGCGAAAGCCGGGCAACGCGTGCGCCAGCGTGCCGCCCTCGTTGAATATCGCGGCCAGCGCATCGTCCTCCACCGACGTGAAGGCGCCCGCCGGCGTGTCGCGGTCGACGGACATGACGACGCTTTCCGGCGTGTCGTCAGCAGGCAACCTGGGCTCCGACGGCCGGCCTGGGCGGCAGGACGGCGTTCAGGTGGGCTTGGCCTTGGGCTTCGCCGCGGTTGCGGGCTTGCCCTTGCCCGCAGCGGTGGTTGCGGAACTCTCAGGCGCGGTGTTGAATCCGAGGCGGACGCTCTCGATGCGGAAGCTCAATTCGTCGTAGATCTTGTTGACGCGGTCCTGGTAGGCGTCATCGGCTTCGCCCGCTTTCCACCGCAGGCTGACCATGGCGTCGAGCCAGTACTGCTGCAGTGAATACAGACTTTCGATGGCCTCGCGCCATGGCGTCGCCTCGCGCAGTGCCGCCTGATAGGGGCGGGTGATGTTGATCTTCTGCTTTTCGACGCAGTACTCGCTCTTGGCGCCGTTCACGCCCTCCTGCGATTTCTGGTACCCGAACTCGATGATCTCGATGCCCTTGACATGACGGCACATCGTGTAGAGATGGGTGACTGCGTCGAGGTAGCAGTCGATGCCGGTGCCGTCGCTGTTGGGACAGATGTACGGGCTGCCGGGCTGGAACTTCTGCGCGCCGGCCGGCGGCGCGCCGGCGACTGCGGCCAGGCCCGCGAACGCGGCGACGACAACGGATAGACGGATGAACATGGCGAATCCCCGCTCAGGACGTTGAAGTCGCCAATGCTACCGCGCTCGGACGTGCTGCGGGAAGTCGGACGAACGTCGTAGCGACGCGGCGCTAGATCGTGACGCCGCCGGAGACTTCGATCACGGCGCCGTTGATGTACGACGCTTCGTCGGAAGCGAGCCAGGCGTAGGCGTTGGCGATTTCCTCGGGCTGGCCCAGGCGTCCCATCGGCACCTTGTCCTCGATCATCTTCAGGACCTTCTCGGGCATGGCGGACAGGATCGGCGTTTCGATGTAGCCCGGACAGATGGCGTTGGCACGGATACCCTTGCTGCCCAGCTCGCGCGCCCACGTCTTGACCATGCCGATCACGGCGAACTTGGTGGCGGCGTAATTGGTCTGGCCAAAGTTGCCGTAGATGCCGACGATCGACGATGCATTGAGGATGCAGCCCGAATTCTGCGCCAGCATGATGTCGACCACGGCCTTGGTGCAGTTGTAGACACCTTTCAGGTTGACCTCGATCACGCGATCGAACTGGTCTTCGCTCATTTTCTTGAATTGCGCGTCCTGCACGATGCCGGCGTTGTTGACGAGCGTGTCCACGCGGCCCCACTTCGCCATCACCCCTTCGACCATCTTCGCGATGCTGACCTTGTCGGTCACATCCACCCGGAAGCCCATAGCTTCGCCGCCGGCACTCTCGATCATTTCAACGGTGGCGGCAACCGCCTTGTCATTGATGTCGCAGACCGCGACCTTGGCGCCTTCCCGGGCAAATTTGAGCGCGGTGGCCTGGCCGATGCCCTGCGCCGCGCCGGTGATGATCGAGACTTTCCCCTGGAGACGCATGAATTTTCCTTTGGAACGCAAAGTGGCACCGCGGCGGAGGTCCGAACACGGGCAAATCACGACGACTATAGTCCCAAATGGTGCGCCGCACAAGAGCGGCGCCGGACTCTTCGGGTGGTTCTTGGTGAGTGGTCACTACCTGGATTAAAAATCATATAAAACAATGTATTGCACCATTTCAATCAAGCATCGAGCCCTGGGCCGAGGGAGGAAATGCCAGCCTTGAAGCAACGGCGATGCTGCGGAACGGGAAGCGATCGGGGAATGTCGGCGAGGGGGTGGCGGCGGGGTTTGGTCATGCCGTCGACGTGGCGTGGGGGACCTCTTACCGATGGTGGGCCGGCCTACTTAGTCATGCCGGCGCCGTGGGGGACCGCTTTCCGGGTTTCGCGGCTTGGTGCTGGTCAGTCATGCCGGCGCCGCGGCGTGGGGGACCGCTTGCCGGGTCAAGTCGGGGCCAAATCGACGGCCCCTCCAATTGACCCGG
>JANNKR010000251.1:0-3110 GCA_031396395.1 Betaproteobacteria bacterium | reverse complement strand
GCAGAGCCTCGTCGTGGAACTGCAGAAGGGTAATCCTTCGCTGCTGTTCCTGCATGCGGCCGCGCTCGTGTGGCAAGGCCGGGCGTGCCTACTCGTCGCGAACTCCGGCGGCGGCAAGTCCACCACGGCGTGGGCGCTGCTGCATCACGGATTCGGCTACCTGAGTGACGAGTTGGCGCCAATCGACCTCGGCTCCCTGCAGGTCCTCGGCTATCCGCACGCGCTGTGCCTGAAGCATGCGGTACCAGCGCCCTACGCGCTGCCCGCCGCGACCGTAAACCTGGGGCGTACCATGCACGTGCCAACGGCGCACCTGCCGCTTGCGTCCGAGTGGAACACGGGACGCCCGCTGGCCGCGGTGTTTCACATTGCCTACACCCCCTCAGCCCCACAGCCCGTCGTAAATCCGATGAGCGCCGCGGAGGCCACCGCGCACCTCTACGTCAATGCGCTCAATACACTTTCGCATCCTGCATACGGCCTGGATGCCGTGAAGCGCGTCGCGGAGCATGTGCCGAACTTCAGGGTAGCCACCGGTGACTTGCCGATGACGTGCGCCCTGATCGTGAAAGCCTTGGAGACCTCTCGGCGCAACGGCATGGCGTAGTCGATTGCGTATGAAGCAGGTGCCGGCCCTGCGCACGGCCCGCAGGACCCATGGGCATGATGCTATAATTTCGGCAAAACAAGTGGTTACGTCACGTTACATCAGGTGACATCACCAACTCCTCCCGTTGGCACGGGGATGCAGGGCGAACGCACGGTTCGCCCTTTTTGATCGTTGAAGGCTGCCCATGTTCGATCTGGTACAAAAGCACAAGCGCTTTGCGCAGGTCATCCTGTTCATGCTGATGGTTCCGTTCGCGTTCTTCGGCGTCGATTACTACTTCAGCGGCAATCGTTCCGACACCGACGTGGCGACCGTGTCCGGCCGCAAGATCACCCAGACCGACTTCACCGAGTCGATGCGCGAACAGCAGGACCAGATGCGGCGGCAGCTGGGTCGCAATTTCGACCCGGCGATGTTCGACTCGCCCGAGGTCCGCTTTGCGCTGCTGGAGCAGCTCATCAACCAGCGGCTGATCACCGACAAGGCGCAGGCGGAGCACTTCCGCGTGTCGGACGTGCAGCTGCAACAGTTCATCGCCTCGTTGCCGGCCTTCCAGGAGAACGGCGCGTTCTCGTCGGATCGATACCGGCAATTGCTGGCCACGCAGAACATGACGCCGCTGATGTTCGAGCAGCGCCTGCGCGACGACCTGCTGCGCGCGGCGGTACAGGAGCCGATTGCCGGCGCCAACATCGTGGCGCGCACGTCGGTGGAGCGCTATCTCGGCCTTCTTGAGCAACAGCGCGAAGTGGCGGTAGCGTTGGTGGACGCCGCGCCGTTCGTGAAGGACGTGAAGATCAGCGATGCCGACGTCCGCGCGTTCTACGACAAGAACACCGGTTCGTTCCAGACGCCGGAGCAGGCGCGCATCGAATACCTGTTGCTGACGCAGGAGGCGCTGGCGTCCCGCGTGGTCGTGGATCCCGCCGAGGTGCGCAAGCAGTTCGACGCCAATGCCAAGCAATACACGTCCGAGGAAGAACGCGCGGCGGCGCACATTCTCATCGCGGTCAAGCCGGATGCGAGTGCAGACGACAAGGCAGCGGCCAGGAAGCTGGCCGACGAGGTGTACGCCAAAGTCAAGGCGGCGCCGGCGCGCTTTGCCGACCTGGCCCGTGAATTCTCGAAGGACCCGGGTTCAGCGGCGCAGGGTGGTGATCTTGGCCAATTCGCACGTGGCTCGATGGTCAAGCCCTTCGATGATGCCGTGTTCGCGGCGAAGGCGGGCGATCTTCTGGCACCGGTGCAGACGGACTTTGGCTGGCACATCATCAAGGTGACGGCGGTGCGTCCCTCGCGCACGCTGGCCTTCGACGACGTGAAGGTGCAGATCGAGGCCGACCTGCGCAAGCAGAAGGGCGCGCAGAAATTTGCCACATCCGCCGAGCAGTTCCAGAATGTGGTCTACGAGCAGGCCGACAATCTTGGTGGCGCGGCGAAGGCGCTCGACCTCAAGATCGAGACCACGCCGCTGATCACGCGCTCGCAGGCCCAGGCGCTGGGCATGGGCAATGCCAAGTTCGTCGCCGCGCTGTTCTCACCGGAGTCGCTGCAGGGCAAGCGCAACACGGAGGCGATCGAGGTCGCGCCGGGCACGCTGATTTCCGGACGGATTCTCGAGTACAAGCCCGCGGCGCCGCGGTCCTTCGACGAGGTCAAGGAGGAAATCCGCGTGCAGCTGGTCCGCAAGGCCGCCACCGATATGGCACAGGCGGCCGGACAGGAAAAACTGAAACTGCTGCAGGCGGGCAAGAGCGACAAGGACGTCGGCATCACGTTCGGCAAGCCGGTGACGATCGGCCGCGGCCAACCCCAGCCGGGGTTGTCGCCTGAGGCGCTGGGGCGCGTGTTCGAGACCAATCCCGACAAGTTGCCGGCGTTCACCGGCGCGGTCAACGAGCGAGGCGGTTTCTCGATCATCAAGGTGCTGAACGTGTTCACCCCTTCGCCCACCGACAAGGCGCGGCTCGAGCAGGCCTCGTCACGCCTGTCCGAGCAATTGGGACGTGAGCTGCTGGAGGCCTACCTGCGGAGCCTGCGCAGCCAGGCCGAGGTGAAGATCAACCAGGCCAATCTCGACAAGAAATAGCGATTGCATGCGCACCATTGAAAACGGCGACCGTGCGGTCGCCGTTTTTTCGTGTCCCGATGCCGCGCAGGCGACTATCCTGCCGTGCAGTTGCCCTTGACCCAGATGTCGACCTCCGTACGCTCACGGCGCCGGGTGGCATCGTCCATGAATACGTCCTCGCCCTTGTCATTCCTGCGCATGATGGGCACTTCCGTGGCGGCCAGCATGCGGGCCTGGGCCAACGCGCGCGTGCAGGCCTCGTTGCGTTTGACCTGCTCGGCACGCAGCGTGTCAGTCTTCTTCGCGCCCTCCGCAGCTTCGAGTTGGCGTTTCTTGAAATCGGTTTCCTGTCTCGTCAGGTCCTTTACCGCGGTCGGATTGGCCGGCGGGGGAGGACCCTGCATGATTTCGGACTTGATGTTGCCCGAC
>JANNKR010000245.1:0-6847 GCA_031396395.1 Betaproteobacteria bacterium | reverse complement strand
GTTGACACGCCGCCGCCAGCCAATACCTTGGTCGTGGGCAAGGCCAGCGTCGCCCCCGCGCTGGACGGCAACGCCAACGATGCAGTTTGGGCGTCGGCGAAACCGCTGAGCGTGAAACTATCCGGCGGGGCGAACTTCGGCACCACCGGCGAGTCCACGGCGACACTCAAGGCGGTAACCTCGGGCGACATGATCTATTTCCTGCTGCAATACGCCGATCCGACGCAATCGGTCCAGCGCGGCCCCTATCAGAAGCAGGCCGATGGCAGCTGGAAGAAGCTGTCCGACCCGAAGAACAAGGGTGGTGACGACAACGTCTATTACGAAGACAAGTGGTCGCTCATGTGGAACGTCAATGACTCCGTCGCCGGCTTCAATCAGAACGGCTGCGCGGTGATGTGCCACGTGGGCGAAACCAAGCCATTCGGCAACAAGTACACCGACAAGGCGGGCGAAATCGCCGACATGTGGCACATGAAGAGCGGCCGCAACGGCGTGGTGGGACAGGTCGACGACCAGTACGTCGACGCCACGCGCTACGACAAGGAAAAGTCGCCGAACGCCGGCCGCAAGGGCGATCCGGGCGGCCCTGAATACAAACCCTTCAATCTCGTCAACGGCAAGCCCGAGTTCATGAACAAGGATGGCAAGGCGGCCAACACTGGCGGTACGTACTGGATCAAGGACGGCGATCAGGTTGCCTTCGACGACAGCAAGTTCAAGGCGGGCGACGAAGTCTCGTCCTACGTGGTCTTGACAGCCAAGGGTGATCGCGCCGACATCAAGGTGGCCTCCCGCTGGCAGAACGGCATGTGGACGTACGAGGTAGCGCGCAAGCTGGCCACCGGCAGCCAGTTCGACGTCCAGTTCACGGACATGGGCAAGACCTACACGTTCGGCGTTGCCGCCTTCGACAATGCGCAGGTCCGGCATGCCGTTGGCTGGGAGCCGCAGAAACTCGTGTTCGCGAAGTAGCACCGCAACCGGTCCGCGGACCCGATGCAGGTGATCGCTTCGGGGCCGCGCCGAAGCGGGTTTGCGCTTTGTTGCTGCGCCGGTGTCGATGCAAACGGGACCGGTACGGATAGGTCAGGGAGAGCTGGGTCGTTTCCGACCGAGCGTCGACTCATTCGGACTTCCGAAACTCCAGGACGGTCGCAACCAGTCCGGCGAGCAGCACCGCGAACACAACGATACCCAGAACCAGAAGCTCGTTGGGGCTCACTTCTTTCTCCCCATGAGGGCGGCCAGCTTGAAATAGATGCCAAATCCGAAAATCGATGGAATCCAGATGGCGGTGAATATCGCCTGTTCGCGGTCCTGCACCGAAAACCACAGATAAGCGGAGACAAAGAACGAGATCATCACCGCCAGCAGAATGAAGTAATCCGATTTCCTGAACATACGGCCTCCCAAGTAGTTTCACTGTTCCAAGTATTCAATCGCGCCATAGCCCATAGCGCTGAGCAGACAACCGGCTATTGCCACTGAACCGATTACGCGTATCCCTGACGAGATCCCGAGGGCAAAGATTTCCATTGGGATTAAGTTCGTTAGTCCGAGCATCAATCCCACGCAGCCGATCGCGGTGAGCGAGTTGCCCACGCGTATCAGTACGGTGCAAATGAACCGGCTGGTGACGCTCACGGAAGATTCGGCGCTTGCGCACCGCCGTTACCCGGGAGCGCCAGTCCCTCGGCTCTGGCGACCAGCACCAGAGCGTCCTCGAACAATGCGCGCGCGGAACCGGCGACCCGCTGCAGGTATCGATGCAGCGCCGCGTCCGCCGGGCTGCGGTTCTCACACTCGGCGCTGTAGCGCTCGAAGGTGCCGAGGCTCAACAACAGTTCGACGACATGGTGCGGACATTCGCAGTACAGGTTGGTCGAGGCCTGGGCGATCTGGGCGAGTGCCCGGTCGTCGAAACGTCGGCTCGGAACAGCCTCGAGTGGGGTTGGTGTCGATCCTGGTCGCATCGGCAAAGGTTGCAGCGGGATTGCGTCACGGCAAAGTCGTTCCAGTTGGACGAGATCGAGTGGCGAACGTGTCACCGCGTGGCCGCGGGCGCGCAAGGCGCTCGCGGCTGCGGCAGGACCGAACCGATACGCGATCACGGCGCTGTGCGCGCCGACCGCGTGGACCATCGCGTCGACGACAGCGACGGTGTCGGCCTGGAGCGTTGGCAACTCGAGCGCGAGCACGTCGGCCGTGATCCCGCGCAGCCCCTCCGGCGCGCCGGAAAGGTCGGCGCATGTCGCGACGACATCCAGCGTCAAGACCCCTTCCCCGGCCCGCGCCACCCGCTCCGTCAGCGTTTCGCCCACAAGCGCCACCCGAAGGGCCTGCCGCGCCGCCGCCGGCCCCGCGCGCACGGCGCGCGACGCGGCGTCGGTTCCGTCGCGCATCTCGTACAGGGACTCGAGAGGCAGGGCCGCGATGGAGCCGATCGGCGTTCCGAGGTCCACCAGATGCTTGACCAGGGCGAGGCGGCTCACGTCCGAGGTCGAATAGAGGCGGTGCCCGCGCGGACTGAGCCCGGGCCCGACTACGCCGTACCGGCGCTCCCACACACGCAAAGTCTCGACGGGAATTCCGGCGAGACGCGCCGCGGTCCCGCTGCGGTAGGTTGGGACGAAGTGGGTGTCTGGCGGTTCGTCAGTCGTCACGGCTATCCTTTTCCGGGTTTTTGCGTTGAGATCAATTTGCTTGAACTCCATATCCCGATTGAACCATAAAAAACGAGTCAAGGACAGTACATACGGTCGATATGTGTTGACAATTTCGGTTCATTGCGGGTATTGTCCAGGACATTAGCTTGTCAATTCGGTTCAAGGAGAATGACGTGTCGCCCAACTGCACGGTGTATTTTGACGGCGCGTGCCCTGTTTGCCGCACGGAGATCGCGCATTACCAGCGGCAACGCGGCGGAGAGGCGATAACCTGGGTCGACGCCTCGAGTTGCGATGACGCGGCACTCGGACCCGGCGTCGACCGGGCCGCGGCGCTCCGGCGCTTCCACGTCCGCGAGGCCGACGGCACGCTCGCCTCCGGCGCGGCGGCGTTCGTCGTGATCTGGCGTCGGCTTCCGGCCTTCCGGTGGCTCGCCACAATTGCTTCGTGGCGGCCCGTCCTCGCGGTGCTCGAAGTCGGCTACGGACTTTTTCTGCGCGTCCGACCCTGGTGGCGTCCTGCCCGCATCGAAACCACGTCTGCGCACCCGGCTCCCGGGTCCACGGAGCGATCCTGACCATGGGCCTGCTCAACCGACTCCCCGGGTTCGAGCGGTCACCGGCCGGCCTCGAATGGGCGCTGCTCCGCCGTCTGCCGCTGTTCGCTGTCGCGGGAACCCTGGTACCGCTGCTTTGCTGGTTGATGGTGTCGCTTGCCGCCCGATGGGCGAGCATCATCGTAACGGCCAAGCTCGCGATGTCGCTCGAAATCGCGCTGGCAAGCCTGGTGATTCTTTACTGGACCGTGGTCTTCACCGTGGCCCTTGGCTGCGTAATCGTGATGATTGCGAAAGGACCGGCCTACGTGGCGGACGCCTATCCACTTCCCGACTCCGACGCGCCGCTGCCCTGATTGTTTCCTTAAGTACCTGCCTAAGGACCGCCATGACCACGTGCCGTCGTGCTGCAACGATCCTACTGAGAGCGACATGCGCATTTTGATGACGGGAGCCACCGGCCTTATTGGCAAGGAAACAGGCAAGGTACTGACGGCGCGCGGTGACACGCTGGTCTGCCTGGTTCGCGACGCGCAGCGCGACAGGCATCGATTGCCCTTTCCGGCGACCTGTTTCGAATGGGACCACCAGCGTGCGGTGCCCGCGGGAGCGTTGCGCGATGTCGATGCGATTGTCCATCTGGCGGGCGAGCCCGTCGCCGAGAAGCGCTGGACGAACGAACAGAAGCGCAAGATTGTCGATACACGCGTGCTCGGCACCCGCCGGCTCGTCCAGGCGGTGTTGGACCACGGCCCGAACGTCAAGTGCTTCGTGCATGGATCCGCCATCGGATTCTACGGTGACCGTTCCGATGCAACGCTGACCGCAGCCAGCGCGAAGGGAACCGGCTTTCTCGCCGATGTGGTCGAGGCGTGGGAGGCGGAACTTCGTCCCCTGTCGGAGCGGCGGCCGCATGTGCGCGTGGCGATCGTGAGGACAGGGATCGTCCTTGCCCGGCACGGGGGCGCGCTGGCGAAAATGTTGCCGATGTTCCGGGAGTCCGTCGCCGGAAGGCTCGGCAACGGCAAGCAGTGGATGAGCTGGATCCATATCGACGACATCGTCGGGCTGTTTCTGCATGCGCTGGATTCACAGGCGGCGGGCGTCCTGGAAGGGGTCGCACCGCAAGCCGTGACCAATCGCGAATTCACGAAATCCCTGTGCAGGTCGCTGCAGGTCCGCGAGAATGCTCCGACCCCGTCCATTGCAATCAAGGTGCTCTTTGGTGAAATGGGTGGAATTGTCCTGGAGAGTGCGAAGATAGAGCCGCGCCAAACGCTTGCCTCGGGCTTTCGCTACCGGTTCGAGTCCATCGACCGGGCATTCGACGACCTGCTGACGCCTTTGCAGGGATCGACCCGGGAAAAGGTGACGGAGCAGTGGGTGCCGCATCCGCCGGAACATGTCTGGCCCTTTTTTTGTGACGAAGGAAATCTGGAGGAACTCACTCCCGAATTTCTGAATTTCAAGGTTCTGGCGAAATCGACCCCGGGGATCGGCGAAGGCACGCTGATCGACTATCGCCTGAAGCTGTACGGCATTCCCATGGATTGGCAAAGCCGGATCGAAGGCTGGGAGCCTGCCCGTCACTTTGTCGATACACAGCTCAAGGGGCCGTATTCGTACTGGCGGCACGTGCACGAGTTCATACCGCTTGCGAACGGCACACTGATGCGCGATGTCGTCCACTACCGGTTGCCGCTGGGATGGCTGGGGTCGGTGGTTGCCGGCTGGAAGGTCGAATCGCAGGTCGACAGGATATTCTCCTACCGCTCGACGAAGATCGCCAAGCGATTCGGGAGTGAACCCGCTATCCTCAGCGTGTCGCTTGCGTCTTCCACCACCTGCAATGCTTGAGAATCATCAAGGAGCCCCATGTCCACCAGCCCCACACCCTTGCTTCGCGGCGATGACGCCGGCGGCGACCTGCCGGTGTCGTCGCGCATTCGTTCCCGCCTGATCAGCGCCAAGCAGCGCTATCACGCCAACGACAACATTTCTGCCTACGTGATGGACGGCGAAGTCGACGCGCTCCAGACCGAGGTCGAAGCGAAGATGGCCGAAGTGCTCAAGAGCCTCGTCATCGACACCGAAAGCGATCACAACACGCAGGGAACCGCGCGACGCGTGGCCAAGATGTTCCTGACCGAGGTCTTCAAGGGCCGTTATCACGCGATGCCCGCCGTGACCGAGTTTCCGAATATCGAACAACTCAATGAACTGCTGATCGTCGGTCCGATCACTGCGCGCAGTGCCTGTTCGCATCATCTGTGCCCGATACTGGGCAGGGTGTGGATCGGCATCATGCCCAACGAGAATTCGAACCTGATCGGCCTGTCCAAGTACGCGCGCATCTGCGACTGGGTGATGAGCCGTCCGCAGATCCAGGAAGAAGCCGTGATGCAACTGGCCAACATCCTCCAGGACAAGGTGAAGCCGGATGGGCTGGCGATCGTGATCGAGGCCGATCACTTCTGCATGCACTGGCGCGGCATCAAGGACGCCGATGCGCGCATGACCAACAGCGTGATGCGCGGTTCGTTCCTCAAGGATCCCGATCTGCGGCGCGAGTTTCTCTCGCTGCTGAGCAAGAAGAACAGCTGAACCATATCTCAACGAGGGAGCATTCCATGTTGGTGCGCTTATTGTATGCAAGCCGGGCCGTCGATGATGTTTCGCAGGAAGAACTGATGACGATCCTTTCGCAGTCCAAGTCCCATAATCCCGCCAGCGGGATCACGGGGGTTCTTTGCTCGAGCGGGCGCCTCTTTCTGCAGTTGCTGGAGGGCGGACGCATGCAGGTCAATGCGCTTTACAACCAGATCGCCGCGGATGCCCGGCACAAGGACGTGGTGATCCTTTCCTACGAGGAGATCAGCGAGAGAAGATTCGCCCACTGGTCCATGGGACTCGTGAACCTCGAACGCGTGAACGCGTCCGTGCTGCTCAAGTATTCGGAGAGCGCTACCCTCGATCCCTATGGCGTTTCCGGTACGGCCTCGATGGCATTGCTCGACGAATTGATGGCTACGGCATCCATCGTGGGCCGCGCCGACCTGCTGCCAGTCGCCAGACAGTAGCCGGCTGCAGTCCGTCACCCGGTGCCCACCAGCGCCTTGGACGCTTCCTTGATCGCTGCACGAATGCGCACATACGTGGCGCAACGGCAGATGATGCCTGCCATCGCGGCGTCGATGTCGGCGTCGGTGGGACGCTTCTTCTTCGCCAGCAGCGCCGTGGCTGCCATCACCTGGCCCGATTGGCAGTACCCGCACTGCGGCACGTCGAGCTTTGCCCACGCGGCTTGCACGGCCGCGCCTTCCTTTGACTTCAAGCCTTCGATCGTCGTGATCTCCACGCCCTGCTTCAGCGACGACAGCGGCGTCACGCACGAACGCGTGGGCTGTCCGTCGAGCCAGACGGTGCACGCGCCGCACAGCGCCATGCCGCACCCGAACTTGGTGCCGGTGAGGTTCAGGTTGTCGCGCAGGATCCAGAGGAGCGGGGTGTCGCCGGGCACGCTGGCGGCAATGTCGACGCGCTCCTTGTTGATGAAGTAGGTAGCCAAGTGAATCTCCGGGGGAGGCGGCGGGTCGATCTGGCCCGCGAGAAGGTGAAGTT
>JANNKR010000138.1:0-4829 GCA_031396395.1 Betaproteobacteria bacterium | reverse complement strand
TGAACGGTAAGGGCGTACTGCCCGGACGGAACCACGGCAAACGTTGCCTGCACCGCCTGGTTGCCATTCATCGTCAGGTCACAGGTGTTGGTGCCGCTGCAGGCTCCGCTCCAGCCGGTGAACCGGTAGCCCGGGTTGGGTCGCGCAATGACATTCACCGTGGTGCCGGCGCCAAATCCGGCGACACACGTCGTCCCGCAGTTGATGGCGCCGGGCGAGGACGTGACAATGCCGTTGCTCCCGGCCGTGACCGTCAGCGTGTACTGCGTGAACGTGACGAACGCCGCCCCAACTGTCTGCGCCTGGGACATGGTGACCGCGCACGTTGCCATCGAGCCCGAGCACGCGCCGGACCAACCGACAAAGGTCCATCCCGCCGCAGCGTTGGCGCTCAGGGTGACCGACGTGTTGGCGCTGAAGGCTGCGCTGCAGGTTGACCCGCAACTGATCCCGGACGGCGCACTGGTCACGCTTCCGGCGCCATTGACGGCGACACTCAATCCAAAAGTGGTGGGAGCCGTGGCCGTAAACAGGGCGTTGGCCGTTGCCGCGGCGTTCAGCGTCACCGAGCACGTCGTGCTGCCGCCGGTACATGCGCCCGACCAGCCCGAGAAGATCCAGCCGGAACCCGGATTTGCGGTTAGGACCACCGTGGTTCCCAACGGGTAGGACTGGCTGCAGGTGGCGCCGCAATTGATGCCGGCCGGGGAACTGGTGACGGTACCCGCGCCCTGCGCGGTCACCGACAGCGTCGGCGACGTGGGCGGCGTCTGCCAAGGTCCGAAGGTAATCGTGTTCGTGCCGGGGACCAGCAGGACGGTCTGATCCATCTTCGATGGCACCTCCGGCTGGGGGGGCACCGCCGCCGGCGTCGGATTTTCGTCGGCGGCGAAACCGTAGGCCATGCCCATGATCGGGCCACCGCCCGGCGCATTGCTGGCGGAACTGAGGGCACCCGGCGGACGCTGGAACATCGGCGTTCCATTGATGGTTGCCGTGTGGATCCATTGCGAAAACAAATTCTGTGTAATGTCGGGGAACGTCGACGACACCGCCGTGGGATACCAATAATTCTGGTTCTGCCAGCACTGCCACGTGGCAAGGCCGGTGCAGGGCACCAACGCGACGCCGCGATTCATGGCGCCCGAAATCAGCAATCCAAGCCGGGCAACGACAGCGTCGTAGCCGACGTTGCCGTGCATCAACGTATTGGCCGGAAGCAGGGGCAGGAGCGCGTTGTAAGTCCCCGCCACAGGCGGACCGAGCATGCCGGCTGCGGCAAACACCTGGTAGCCCGATGAGGTCGGGGCAGGGCAGTGGGAGGGCGGGATCGGGTTGACCAGCGCGGTGCAACCGGCGTTGTAGTCCAGGGGACTGAACACGAAGGCGACGTAACCCGTCGTTGTGCCCACGAACCTCATCGCGTTGACCGGGTAGCTGGATCCGGGGTAGTTCATGGGCACGATGGAACTGGTGAATACGTCCCTGGGCACCATGGGGAAGTTGGTGGGCGGTCCGCTGCCTCCCAGTGCGCCGCCCGTGTCGATCGCCAGCGGTGGCGGATTGACCGTGGTCCAAAGCATGCCGATGAGCGGATCGAAGGCAAAATTGAGCTGACTGGTCCCCGCGCCCGGCTGTCCCAGGAATCCACCCGGATTCTGAATGATGGTTTGGGGCGTGGTCCCCGTGCTTATGTCCTGCACGAGATCGCGATAGGCGCATACCGGGGGGGTTGGATCCGCGGCACAGGTCTTGTTGCCGTTCGTGCGTTGCGCAAACCCGTTGATGAACGCCAGGTAGCTGCTGCTCATGCTCGCGTAGTTGACGGCGTTATCCGGATTGTCCACCGCGCCGACGGGATTCCCGATCACGGGAGGGTTGGGTGGATAGTTCACCGGCGCGGTCAAGACCGCCGCGGTGACATTCATCGGAAACGCCAGGAAGTCGACCTGCGAGAGGTCGATGGTGCCGCTCAAAGCACTGGCCCCGATTTCGGAAAAGACCCAGGCAGGAAAAGTTCTTGCGAGGACCGATGCCGGTGTGGGACCCGTCAGATTGAGGCTTGGAAGCGTATAGGTAAACGCGGTGCCTTGATTGAACAGGCCGGTAGCGGCGCCGGTGGGGTTGCAGCTTGGAAAGCGAACCACATCGGTGATGACAAAGTAATACACCCGTGCGCTGATACCGGCAGTTGCGCTGGCGATCGGCACCGAGCTGATCTCCTGCGGAAATCTGTAACATGGCAACGTGGTGATTGCGTTGACCGGATTGGGGATGATGGGCGGTGCCCAGATCCCCTGCCTGTTCACGACATTCAGGACCAATGGCCCGGCCCCCGCCGGCGCCCCCCCGGTGGTCGAATAGCCGGTGACGTAGATCTGATAGTTGCCCGTCAGGTTGGTGCCGTCCTGCAGCGTGAAGGTCGCCGTTTGCGATTGGGCGGGCGTGGCCGCAATGATGCCGAAGGTCATCACGACCACTGGAACCAGCGCATGCAGCAAGGCCTTCCAACGCGAGGGTTGGGCGAAGGTCTGGCGTGGGCTTGCCATCATGTTGGTTACTTTCCTGTTCCGGTAAAGAGTGCGGCGGTGCGAAATCGGCACGGCGCGGTGCGGCGTGCCTGCCGGTACTATCAGTATGCCTTGGTCGATGTTGGCGCGGCGACCGCGCGCATCTTCGCCATCACCTGCTGCGCGCCCGCGGCCATCAGCCGTGCGTCGGAACTGACGGTCACGAATTGAAAGCCCTTGGCGATGCGCTTCAAGGCGGCCTCGGGCGTGGCGTTGTGAATGGCCGCGACGACGCCGTGCGCCTTGGCGCGCGCGAGAATGTGGTCGATGGCCTCGGCCACCTTGGGTTCCACGTCATCCATCGCGGCCTTGCAGCCCAACGCCAGCGACAGGTCCGACGGCCCGATATAGATCGCGTCGAGGCCTTCGACCGACAGGATCGCGTCGAGATTGTCGAGGCCCTTGGCGGTTTCGATCATCGCGAAGGCCACGATGGTGTCGTTGGCGTGTTGCGGGTAATCGGCGCCGCCGTACAGCAGCGCTCGTACCGGCCCGAAACTGCGCGTGCCGCGCGGCGCGTAATGCGTGTACGCCACCAGGTGCTGCGCATCCTCGCGCGTGCTGACCATCGGACAGATGACGCCATAGGCGCCGGCGTCGAGCGCCTTCATCAGGATGCCCGGCTCGAGCCACGGCACGCGCACGACCGGCACTGTCGGCGTGGTGGAAATTGCCTGCAGCATGCCCACCATGGCCTGATAGTCGACCACGCCGTGTTGCAGGTCGATGGTGAGGGCGTCCCAGCCCTGATGCGCCATCGTCTCGGCGGAAAAACCGTTGGGGATCGCCAACCAGCCGTTGACGGCGGCGCCACCGGACTTCCAGATCGTGCGCAGGCGGTTTTCTCTCATCTTTGAACTCCGTCATCCAGCGGCCACGGGCAATGGGCCCGAACTCACAATGAGAAAAGCCCGGGGAGTACCCGGGCTCTTCATGGCGAAACCTTACCGGTCAGCGACCGTTACGGCGTCGGCGCAACGAGAACATGCCGAACAGCGCTGCAAGCATGGCCATCGCGACCATCGCATACGTGTCCATCGTTGGAACGTTGACGTTCTGTGCCGGCGGCGGCGGACCGATCGGCGGCTGCAGCGCCGTCGGCAGGAAGCGGACCGCGCCGGCGCCACGCCCACCCGTGACCGGCAACGCGCACGCGGTCGCACCTGCTGTGGTGAACGGACCGCGCACCATGCCCATGCCGATCCCGCCGTTATTGCCCGTCATCAGCGCGTAGAGGCCGTCCGCGCTGACGCTGATGTCCTCGAACGAACCAAGCCCGGGCGGAAGCACGATGGTGTCCACGACGGAAGTCGCATTGAAGGGGGCGGCGATCGAATAGAGCGGGCTGGTGCCGCCGGCGGAAATCACCAGTGCCCGCGTGCCGTCCGGGGTGACGGTGATGCCATCGAGCGAGGCGCCAAACGTGCGTACCACCGCGGTGGAAGCAGCCGAGAACGGCCCCGTGAAAATACTGACGTTGGAGTCAAGATTCGTGGCCAGCAGCGTATTGCCGTCCGGCGTGATGGCGACGGACTCGAAGTTGCCCGGAATGGTGAACGCCACCGCCGTATACGGCGGGTCGAGTACGCTGATGCCGGCGCTATGCGAGACAAACGCGCGCGATGCGGCGTTGAACACGATGGCCTGCGTCTGGTACCCCGCAACCGAACCTGGAATGGCGACGCTGGAGGCCGTCGGCGCCGTGAACGGCGCCTGGAATTTGAAAACGGTGCTGCCTTCGGCTGCGAGGGCGAAATTCAGGCTGGGCGCCACCGCGATGGTCCCCGTCCCGCTGTAGCCGATGCCCGAGGTGGAAATGGTGTTCAACACCGTTCCGGTAGAGAGCTGGATGTTGCGCATCTGCGATGAACTGAAATAGGAAACCAGCGCGAAGTCGCTGCCGTAGAATCCCACGCCGTGCGATGCCCCGGCGCCCCCGGTGACAATATTCACCGGGACCGTCGCCGGACACGAGCCCGCCGGAAAACTGATCAGCGGATAGACCAGCACGTTCTGGAAGTTGCCGAGGACCGCCGTCCCGCCCCCGTTCTGTGCGTTGGCCATCGACGTCAGTCCGCATGTAAGAACAAGCGCAATCGTCAATTGGCGCCACGCAGACCTGCGCGCATTCGATTTCGTATTCACTGTCATCCCCTGGCGTTGAGCGTTGAAGTTAGAAACGAACCGGTCTACGCTTTTGAACCGACTGCTCGCAATGGCGTGAGCCTGGACGCATGCAAATTGAGGCAAGCAGGAAAA
>JANNKR010000241.1:0-4443 GCA_031396395.1 Betaproteobacteria bacterium | reverse complement strand
TCGATTTCGACCATGGCGTAACCGTGAGCGTGCCCCACGCGCATGGCCGTCAACGTGTTTTCCGGCGCCAGCGTGCCGGCGCCGCGATGCGCGCACATGCGGGGGTACGGCCATGCCGGCAACGGCCGCGGCGCGCTCATCGGCAAAGCGGCGCAGAGGCGCGGGCGCAAGCGACCCGGGACGAGGCACCGCTCACAGGCGCGCCCCCGATGCGCCGTCGAAGAGGAACACGCGATGCGGATCGGCATTCACGTGCATCGTGCCACCCACTTCATAGCGGATTTCATGCGGCAGTCGAACGACGATCGTGGCCGCGCCATGACCGATGTGGACCAGGGTATCCGCGCCAAGTTGCTCCACCATCTCGACCTCGCCGGAAAACAATGCTTGATCCGCATCGCACGGCCGCAGGTGCTCCGGCCGGATCCCGATGGTGACGCCCGCACCCGGTGCCGCCACGCCAACCGCGGCCTCGACATGACCGCCGGCCAGCAATGCAAAGCGCGAGCCGCCCTCCCCTTTGGCCGGGAGAAAGTTCATGGCCGGCGAGCCGATGAATCCGGCGACGAACAGCGTGGCCGGGTTTTCGTAGACCTCCATCGGCGTGCCGACCTGCTCGGCCCGACCCGCATTCATCACGATCATCCGCTGCGCGAGCGTCATGGCCTCGACCTGGTCGTGGGTCACGTAGAGGCTGGTGGTCTTGAGGCGGCGATGGAGCTTCTGGATCTCAAAACGCATCTGCACGCGCAGCTTGGCATCGAGATTGGACAGTGGCTCGTCGAACAGGAACACGGCCGGCTCGCGCACGATCGCGCGGCCCATGGCCACCCTCTGCCGCTGCCCGCCGGACAGCGCGCGCGGCTTGCGGTCCAGCAGCGGCCCGAGCTCGAGGATGCCGGCCGCACGGTCGACGCGCGCCTTGATGTCATCCTTAGACAGGCCCCGGATCCTGAGGCCGTAGGCCATGTTGTCGAAGACGCTCATGTGCGGGTAGAGCGCGTAGTTCTGGAACACCATGGCGATGTCGCGATCCTTCGGCTCGAGCTTGTTCACCACGCGGTCGCCGATCACGATGTCGCCGCCGGTGATGGCTTCGAGGCCCGCCACCATGCGCAGCAGCGTCGATTTCCCGCAGCCCGACGGGCCGACGATGACGACGAACTCGCCGTCCGCCACGTTGGTGGTGACCCCGTGGATGACCTCGAGGTCGCCGTAGCTCTTGCGCACGTCCCGCAGTTCGACTCTTGCCACTAGAGCACCCAAAAGATGTTGTAGCCCGATGCAATCTGCATCGTGGTCAACGCCAGGTGAAGCACGGTATCGGGTGTCCGTGGGGCGGATGCCGCCGGTTGCACCGAATCGCTCATCGCTGGCTCATTTTTCCGTATCAACAAGGCCCTTGACGAACCAGCGCTGCATCAGCACGACCACCAGCGCGGGGGGCAGCATCGCCAGGATCGCCGTGGCCATGACCAGGTTCCACTCGGTCGCGGCATCGCCGCCGGTAATCATCCGCTTGATGCCGATCACCGCCGTGTACATCGACTCGTCGGTGGTGACCAGCAGCGGCCACAGGTACTGGTTCCAGCCGTAGAGAAAAGTGATGACGAACAGCGCAGCGATATTGGTTCGCGACAGCGGGATGACCACGTCCCACAGGAAGCGCAACGGCCCCGCCCCGTCGATGCGCGCGGCCTCGGCCAGTTCGTCGGGAATGGTCAGGAAGAATTGCCGGAACAGGAAAGTGGCCGTGGCCGACGCGATCAACGGGATGGTCAGTCCGGCATAGGTATTGATCATGCCGAGATCGGCGACAACCTTGTAGGTGGGCAGGATGCGCACCTCCACCGGCAGCATCAGCGTGATGAAGATCATCCAGAAGAACGTCGTGCGCAGCGGAAACCGGAAGTAGACGATCGCAAACGCGGAGATCAGCGAGATCGCGATCTTGCCGATCGCGATCACCAGGGCGGAGATCAGGCTGTTCAGCATCATCCGGCCCACCGGGGCACCCGAGCCGCGGTCCGAGCCCTGCGTCAGCACCTGCGTGTAATTCTCCACCAGCTGGTTGCCGGGAATGAGCGACATCGGCGCCAGTTGCGCCTGCTCCGCGGTCTGGGTCGAGGCGACAAAGGTCACGTAGAGCGGAAATGCGACCAGCGCCACGCCCATCAACAGAATCAGGTGGGTAAAGAAGGTGACGAGCGGGCGGTTTTCAATCATCGGGCTGGCCGTTTCAGTACTGGACCTTGCGTTCGATAAAACGGAACTGCACGACCGTGAGCGCGATCAGGATCACCATCAGGACGGCCGACTGCGCGGCCGAGCCGCCGAGGTCCAGCCCCTTGAAGCCGTCATGGAAGATCTTGTAGACGAGGATCGTGGTGGCCCTGCCGGGGCCGCCGCCGGTAGCCGCATCGACGATGCCGAAGGTGTCGATGAAGGCGTAGACAATGTTGACCACCACCAGGAAAAACGTCGTCGGCGACAGCAGCGGAAAAACGATCGTGAAGAAGCGCCTGACCGGACCCGCGCCATCGATCGCCGCCGCCTCGATCAGCGACCTCGGGATCGATTGCAGGCCGGCGAGAAAGAACAGGAAGTTGTAGGAAATCTGCTTCCACACCGCGGCGACGACAATCAGGATCAGCGCATCGGTGTCATCGAGCAGCGGATTCCAGGCAATGCCCAGGCCCTGCAGCCAGTGGGCGACGATCCCCAGCGTCGGGCTGAACAGGAACAGCCAAAGCACGGCCGCGACTGCGGGCGCCACGGCGTACGGCCAGATCAGGAGGGTCTTGTAGGCGTGCGCTCCGCGCACCACGCGGTCGGCCAGCACGGCCAGCACCAGCGAGATCGAGAGTCCGAGCACGGTGACCAGCACGGAGAACACCGCAGTGACCCGGAATGAAGCGAGGTACTCGCTGCTGTTGAAGAGCTCGCGGAAATTCTCGAACCAGACGAACTCCCTGCTGGTGCCGAAGGCATCCTCGACCAGCAGCGATTGGTACAGCGTCTGGAACGCCGGCCAGAAAAAGAAAATGATCGTGATCGCGATCTGCGGCGCGACCAGCGCATAGGGCAGCCAGCGGGAATCGAAGCGGACGCGCTTTTCCATGCTTCAGGGTCGGTGGCTTGGCGCCGTGCCGCGGCCGGATCGGTGGCAGAAAAAAGGCGCCCGGCCTTGCGGGCAGGACGCCTTGTTCCGCCGCCGTGGCAGAGCGTCAGCCCTTCTGCGCCTTGGCAAAACGATCGATGATTTCGTTGCCGCGCTTGGTCGCGGTATCGACCGCCTCCTGCGCCGTCTTCTTGCCCGCCAGCGCCGATTCGAACTCTTCCTGGATCACGTCGCGTACCTGCACGAAATTGCCGATGCGCACGCCACGCGAGTTCTTGGTCGTCTTGACGATCATCTGCTCGACCGAAACGTTGGTGCCCGGATTCTTTTCATAGAACCCGGATTTCTTCGTCATTTCGTAGGCGGCCATCGTGATCGGCAGATAGCCCGTTTCCTGGTGCCACTGCGCCTGGATCTCGGGCGACGACAGGAACGAGAAGAACTTGGCGATGCCCTTGTACTCCGCCGGCTTCTTGCCGTTCATCACCCACAGCGAGGCGCCGCCGATGATGGTGTTCTGCGGCGCGCCGGCCGCGTCCGGATAATAAGGAACAGTGGAAATGCCGAACCCGAACTTCGCATTACGCTTGATGTTGGCGTAGGCCGCGGAGCTGGAGGTGAGCATGGCGCACTCGCCGCTGAAGAACTTCGACTCGGCCTCGTTGGTGCGTCCGCCATAGGTGAAGTAACCCTTCTTCGACCAGTCCATCAGGTTCTGCACGTGCTTGACCTGCAGCGGATTGGCAATCATCAGCTTCGGGTCCTTGCCGGCAAAACCATTCTGCTGGCTGGCGAAGGGCAGGTCGTGCCATGCGCTGAAGGTTTCGAACTGCACCCACGAGGGCCAGCCCGTCGTGTAGCTGCACTTTTCGCCCGACACCTTGAGCTTGGCGGCCGCGGCCATCACTGCCGGCCAGGTCTTGGGCGGCTGATTGGGGTCGAGGCCCGCTTTCACGAACGCGTCCTTGTTGAAGTAGAACACCGGCGTCGAGCTGTTGAACGGAAACGACAGCATCCGCCCGTCCGGCAGCGAGTAATACCCCGCCACCGCCGGGATGAAGCTCTTCGGGTCGAATTTTTCGCCGGCCTCGGCCATCATTTCGTAGGCCGGCTTGATCGCCTTGCCGGAGGCCATCATCGTGGCGGTGCCCACCTCGAATACCTGCACTATGTGCGGCGGATTGCCGGCGCGCGTTGCGGCGACGGTGGCGGCCATGGACTCGGGATAGGTGCCCTTGAACACGGGCACGATCTTGTAGTCCTTCTGCGATTCGTTGAAGCGCTTGGTCAGGTCGGAGACGCGGTCGCCCAAGGCGCCTGTC
>JANNKR010000240.1:0-6845 GCA_031396395.1 Betaproteobacteria bacterium | reverse complement strand
GACCGTGGCCTCCGTCGGCTTCATCGGCAAGCTCTTCACCGAAGCCATCGAGGAAATATCGCTGAAGCAGGTCGAGGCCGTGCGTGCCACCGGCGCGCCCTTCGCGTCCGTGCTGGCCTTCGGCGTGATGCCGCAGGTGTTTTCGCGCTTCATCGGCTTTGGCACGTACCAGCTCGATTCCAACCTGCGCAACTCGACGATGGTCGGCATCGTTGGCGCCGGCGGCATCGGCGGCACGCTGTTCGCCGCCTTCCAGCGTTTCGATTACGACTTCGTCTGCGCAATCCTGCTCTCGATCATCGCGCTGATCATGGTGGGCGAGGTGCTGGCTACGGCGGTGCGCACGATCTTCATCGACAACGCCACGTTTGGCGATCTGTTCCGTCCGCGTGGGCATGTGGCGCGCGAGCGCGTGCTGGACGACGATTGATGGCGCCCGAGGCGATCCTACCCACGCCCGTCGCGCAGCGCCGCTGGCATCGCTTCACGCGCGCGCAGCGGCTGACGCGTTTCATCGTGTATCTCGGCATCGTGGCGGCCATCGTGGCCTCGCTGCGCACGATCGAGGTGATTCCCGAGTTCCTCTACGACGCGCCCGAACAGGTCGTCGACCTGCTGACCCGGATGTGGCCGGTGGATTGGCCGCACTACCGCGAAACGGTGCACGAGGCGCTGATCGAGACGATCAACATCGCGTCGGTGGGCACGCTGCTGGCGCTGGTGCTGGCACTGCCGGTGGGTGTGATGGCCGCGCACAACCTCGTGCCCTTCACGCCACTCAACCTGTTGGCCAAGCTGATCCTGGTGTCGTCGCGCTCGGTCAATTCGCTGGTGTGGGCGTTGCTGTTCGTCGGGATCTTCGGTCCCGGCGCGCTGGCCGGCACGCTGGCCATCGCCTTCCGCTCGATCGGCTTTGTCGGCAAGCTCTTCGGCGAGGCGCTGGAAGAGGCAGCCCCCGGCCCCATCGAAGCGCTTACCGCCGCCGGCGCGCCGTGGTGGTCGCGGATGACCTTTGGCTACTGGCCGCAGGTCAAGCCCGCTTTCTGGTCGATCGCCCTGTTCCGCTGGGACATCAACGTGCGCGAGTCAGCCGTACTGGGGTTGGTGGGCGCCGGCGGTATCGGCATGGCACTCGATTCCGCGCTCAACCTCTTCCAGTGGGATCGCGTGGCGCTGATCCTGATCGCGATCTTGGCGGTGGTGGTGATCGCCGAGGTCGTGGTCACGCAGGTGCGCAAGCGGCTGATCTAGAAGCGTCCAGCAGACCTTCTCGCCTAGGCTAATAGTTCTGCAGGCGCTCGCCAGTCCTACAGGCGCTCGCGTCCCTATCCTATAGGCACCGGAACACGGTGATCGATACTGAGGGGCATTCCACAATAAGCTGAATTCCATGCCTTCTCAACGCGACTCATTGGGCGTGCCAGTGCCATTCGCCCGACGCGCAATCGCAGTTCCGTTCAAGCCTCAGGAGCATAAAACATGAAACACATTCTCAAAGTATTGATGTGTACCGGCTTTGCCATTGCCACCACCGGAGTGTTCGCCCAGGACGCCATGAAAAAAGGCGATGCGATGGGCAAGGACGGCATGATGAAACCCTTGACGATGCAGCAATGCAAGGATCATATGGCGATGGCCAAGACCGACGCCATGAAGAAGGATGCTGCGATGATGAAGATGGACACGGCATGCACGGACATGATGAAAAAAGACGGCACCATGATGAAGGATGGCACCATGATGAAAGACGGTGGCATGATGAAGAAGGACGCCCTGCCGATGGATCCGGCGAAGAAGTAGATAACTGCCGCCGCAGCGTTTGTCCTATATCCGATCGCGAACTCCGCCTAGTTACCCGGATGCCCGGGATACCGAGAATGCAATCGATATTCCACTTGGGAGATGAACCATGGGTAAGTATGCACTCGGCTGGTTTCTTGGAGTACCCGCGATCGTGCTGGTCGTGATCTACTTAGTGTTCAACTGATCGTCGGCGTATGCGCCGACCGCAGGGTCGGTGCGACGACTGAAGCGCCGCCGAAGCCTGCCACCGCTGGCGCACCAACTGCCTCACCAGGTGCGCTTCCTGCCAGCGTTCCGACAGCTCGAAACCGTCGGAGCTGGTCAGCGCGTGTTCCTTCGGCCCCAGTTCGCGCGGGCCAGTGCATGATGCACTGGCGCGCGATTGGCCATCGCCTCGTTCCAGCCACGTGCAGGCCTGACGCAAACGCACGTTGACCTGCCGGTAGCCCTCGAACTTGTGCGCTTGGTGCGGCGAGGCAACGCCGGCCGCAACCACACTCCGCAGCACGCGACGAACCGATGGTCGCCTTGCGCGCGGTCGGGATATGCTGGAACATCCGACGACCGAGAAAGCAGAGTTCCGGTGTGTCGTGCCAAAGGGGAGTCCGCGATGGGAGCGAGCGAGGGAGTTCCACACCATAGCGGCGCCGGCAGCGGTCGCCGCCGCGCCATGACTGCATTCGCCGTCGCCATCCTTGCCTGCGGAACCGCGCATGCCGGTCTCGAGACCGCCATCGAGTTCTACAACCCCGCCCTGCGCCACTACTTCGTCACCGCGTATCCGGAGGAGGCTGCCGCGCTCGACGCGGGCACCAGCGTCAAGGGCTGGGTGCGCACCGGCGGTCAGTTCACCGTGTTCACCGAGCCCGCCGACGGGCTGTCCGCCGTGTGCCGCTTCTTCGGCACCCCCGGCAAGGGACTGAATTCGCACTTCTACACGGCCTCCGTCAGCGAATGCGCCAAGGTCAAGACCCTACCGGCGTGGACCTTCGAGGCCATCGCCTTCTACATCCCGCTGCCGGTCAACGACCAATGCGGCGGCAACTACCCGGTGTACCGCAGCTTCTACTCGGACAACGTTTCCGATGCGAACCATCGCTTTACCGTTGACCTGACGGCCTACAACCGGATGGCGGCGCGGCGTGGCGATGTGCCCGAGGGCATCGTGATGTGCGCCCCGGTCACCGACGCCGAACTCGAAGCCGACGTGGTGCGCCTGCTCGAGCAAGCCTCGCTCGGCCCCACCGAAGCGCTGGTGCAGGAGGTCAAGACTCGCGGCATCGCGGCGTGGATCGACGAGCAGATCCCGCTGAACCAGACGCGATACACGCAGTTGCCGTGGTTCGATCCGCCGAACGACAATTTTCTGTGCAGGAATGACCAAACCCCACCGCACACCCCCGAAAAGTTCTGTCTCTACAACAAGCTCAGCCCCCATCCGGTCGGGTGGGAATTCTTTCGACAGTCGACAACGGGACGCGACCAGCTGCGTCTGCGCATGGCGCACGTCTGGCACCAGATCTTTGTGGTCGGTGAAGGCGGCGCCGGCGTGACCTATGCCTACGCCGAGTTCGAGCAGCGGCTCCGTGACGGCGCACTGGGAACCTTCGAGACGCTGCTCCTCAGGTATGCATTGTCGCCTCAGCTGGGTAATTTCCAGAATTGGGTGAAAAACGTTCCAGAGCGCAATGGCATTCGCCCCAACGAGAACTTCGCACGCGAACTCATGCAGTTGTTCACGATCGGCGTGAACGAGCTCCACGACAATGGCACCCCAAAGTTGAGCGCCAGCGGCACGCTTGTCCCGACCTACGCCCAGGCGGATATCGAGGTGCTGGCCCGCGTGCTCACAGGCTTCACATTTGCCACGGAGCCGGGGAAGTCGCCGGACTTCTGGGGCAATAAGCCGTACTTCTTTGGCGACATGATTCCAATGGAAAATTATCACGACCAGGCCGCCAAGTATGCATTGGGCGGGCGCATCAACTTTGGCCCCGGCGGCGGTGCGATGACGGAAGTGCGCGCCGCCATCCATGCCTTGGTCGAACATCCAAACACGGCGCCCTTCATCAGCAAGCAGCTCATCCAGAAAACAGTGACCAGTTCACCCAGCCCGGAGTATGTCGCCCGCATTTCCGCCGTGTTCAAGAACAATGGCGCGGGCCAACGCGGAGATCTTGCTGCTGTGACCCGCGCCATCCTGCTCGACCCCGAGGCCCGCGGTGCGCGCAAGATCGACCGCGAATATGGTCGCCTGCGCGAGCCGGCCCTCATGTGGACTGGCATGCTGCGAGCGCTGGATGTCGCGACCGACGGCATGAAGCCGTTCCACGCCGGCAGGGAGAGTGGCCAGTTATTGTTCTGGGCGCCTACCGTCTTCAACTACTACCCGGCTGATTACACGCTCGTGGGCGGCAACATTCCCGGACCCGAGTTCGGCATCTACACGTCGGCCGAATTCCTGAACCGCGCGAACCAGATCAACGATTTCCTCTTCAACGTCGATCAAAGCTGGTCAAACGATCCGCTGTACGGTTCGGGTCCGAGCGGCTTCGTGCCGAATGCCATTGGCACCCGCAGCCCGCCCCTCACCAGTTTTCTGCCGGACGCCTCCGATCCGGCCAAACTCGTGGCGCGGCTCGATCGCCTCCTGCTGCACGGGACGATGAGTGAAAGTGCACGCAAGACGATCACCACCGCTGTCAGCAAGCTGAGCTCTGACGATGCCCTCCGGCGCGTAAAGCTGGCGTTGAATCTGATCCTCGCATCCATCGATTACCAGGTGCAGAAATGATCCGCGATCGCGCCGGCCGGCCCATGACCATTGCATCGCCCTTGCGGCGACGATTGTTGAAGTTGGCTGCAGCCTCCGGAATGCTCGCTGCGATTGACCGCAATGTCGCGCTGGCGCAAAGCGGCCCCGGCTACAAGGCGCTGGTCTGCCTCAACATGCAGGGCGGCAACGACGGCGAGAATACGTTGATCCGCCACGACACTGCGGGCTATCAGGCCTACTCGGCTGTCCGCAATGTCGCGTCGGGAATCAACATTGCGCAGAGCCAGCTATTGCCCATACAACCCGCGCGCGGCGGGCCAGCCTTCGGTTTTCATCCTTCCTGCGCTCCGCTGCAGGACCTCTTTCAGCGCAAACAACTCGCCGTCATCGCCAACATGGGCATGCTGGTACAGCCCTCGTCCAAGAGTCCCTTGGAAACGCAAGGCGCGCCCCGCCCCGCCAACCTCTTCTCTCACTCGGATCAGGAGCTGGCGATACAAAGCGCGGACGCCAGCGGCTTCAACCGCATCGGCTGGGGCGGGCGCATCGCCGACCGGCTCGATGGCGCCAACCCCGGCACGCTGTTCCCGCCGATGATCTCCACCAACGGCTTGCGTACCTTTGTCCACGGACAGGCGTCAGTGCCGTTGACGGTGCCGGAGAACCCCTACTTCACGCTTTTCGGCAGCGGCGACAACCAGTACCAGTTCGACGCGTTGCGCGATGCCGCGCTGCGCGAGATGCTGGCCCAGAGCCGCAGCAACATCTACGACGTCGTCGCCAAGCTCTACGCGGAGGAAGGACTGGCCGCTTCCTCGGTCGTGTTTCCGATCCTGCAAAACAACGCATCGGTAGTCACGCCGATCTTCGGCAGCCTCGACACCAGCGTATCCCGGCAATTGAAGACTATTGCCAAGCTGATCGAAGGGCGGGCCCAGACCAACATGAAGCGACAGGTCTTCTACGTGCACCAGGGGAGCTACGATACCCACGGTAGTCAGCTCGTACAACACCAGCAGCTGCTCGGCGACATGTCTGTTGCGGTCAAGGCCTTCAACGACGCGATGGTGGTGCTGGGGCTGTCCAACGACGTCACCTTGTTCACGCTGTCCGAATTCGGTCGCACGTTGAAGCCCAACAATGGCGGTACCGACCACGGCTGGGGCAATTACGCCTTCGTGACGGGTGGCGCGGTGAAGGGCGGCGACTTCTATGGCACGGTGCCCAACTCCGCGCTGAACGGTCCGGATGACCTGGGCAAGGACGGCCGCTGGATCCCCACCACCTCGCTCGAGCAGTATGGCGCGACGCTGTCGCGGTGGTTCGGCATTGCCGAAGGTGACCTGCCCTATGTGTTTCCGAACCTCGGCGCCTTTGCCAATTCCAATGTCGGCTTCATGCGCTAAGGACAGAGCCACCCACGGCTTTTGTCCCGCAGGCGATCACGAGATCCGCCCGGCGTGGATGGGTTGGTACTGACCGGCGTTGCCCATGCGCGAGGTGTGCGCAGCCGGCTGCAGCGCGCGGGCGAACTGCTGCTGCAGCGCTTCGCGGGTGACACAGGTGCGCAACGCCGCGTCGATCTGGGCTTTGCGGTGATCGCGCGCGCCAGTGCATGATGGCGGGGACGCTCACCAAAGGATCAGCCCATGGAAGCCAAGCGCGTACGCCGCGGCACGCTCGCGATGATGACCCGCCATGCCACTGACGCGCGCAGCAAGGTGGAGGTGGCAGTGCCAAAGCCCGGCGTACGCGCCTTGAAGCCGGCCGCAACAACGGCAGCTGCCGCCACCCCTAACGCGGCAGGACTTGTCAGCTCCGTCGGCAGGCAGGTACGCACACTGCGGCGCGGTCTGGACCTCACATCCACCGAGTTGGCGCGCCGCGCCCATTTATCCATCGGCATGCTATCGAAGATCGAATCGGGTTCGTCGGCGCCTTCGTTCGCCACCTTGTCAGCACTTGCCTTGGCTCTGGAAGTACCGGTCGCGCGCCTCTTTGCGGGTTTCGAGCGCCGCAGCGATTGCTCGATCGTGAAGGCGGGTGAAGGCGTGCTGGTGGAACGGCGCGGTACTACGCTTGGCCATCGCTACGAACTGCTCGGCCACATGCTGGCCGGCGAGATGTTCGTTGAACCGTACCTCATCACGCTTACCGACGAGGCAGAGCCTAATCCGAGCTTCCAGCACACCGGACTGGAATTCCTCTACATGCTGTCGGGTGAAATGACGTATCGGTATGCGGACCGCCTGATCGAACTCGGCCC
>JANNKR010000088.1:0-4940 GCA_031396395.1 Betaproteobacteria bacterium | reverse complement strand
GAGCACCGGCCCCGGCGCCGCCACCGTGCCGGCGGCCCGCGCTAGGGCGCGGTCAAGGCGTTGGCCAGCGCGGCATCGAATGTGGCATCGACCTTGGGCCCGCCGGCCCCGCTCTTGTCGAAGCGCACCGACCCGCTGAGGCGCTTCGGATCGTCGGTCTTGGCGGTGAACGAGGCCACGGGTTCGGTGCCGGAGTACTGGATGCGCTGGTCGTTCTGCACCATCCAGTAGTTGAACCGGCTGCCGCCTTCAAGGTTGATCGACAGCCCGTCACCAAGGCCGTTATCCGTGCACGACATCGTCTTGCACGCGGCGATCTTGCCGCCCAGGTCGGTCGCCGACAGGATCAGCCGTCGAATGGGCTGCTTGCTGACGGAGTCCGGGCCGGTGACCAGGTAGGCGTACTTGAGCGTGGTGGTCTTGCCTTTGTAGACGAAGGTGCCCGTAACATCGGTGCCCGCCGCGACAGCGGGCAGTGCGGCCATGAACCCCATGCACGCGAAGACCAGGATGATGCCGCCGGGGACGCGCGGAGTGTCGAAGCGATCATTGCTCATGCGGCTTCTCCTTCATTGAACCAGCAACAACGGACCATGGTTGCGCATCATCACACGAAGCGCTTGATGATACCCCCGGCACACCCATGCGCAAGGCGTGGTGGGGGATCGGCGATAATCGCGGTTCAACTGCCCCGCGCCCTGTCATGACCCCACTCTTTGTCGCCACGGCCTTTCAGCATCCCGCCCGGGCAAACGCCTTGTATTTCATCTTCCGCATCTGACGCCTGCGCCCGATGCGTTTCCTGCCCATCTACTTCGCGTTCGCGGCGGCCTACCTGCTGTCGTACCTGTTTCGTACCGTCAATGCGGTGATTTCGCCGGATCTCGTCCGCGATCTGGCGCTCGATCCATCGTCGCTTGGCCTTCTCACCAGCGCCTACTTCCTGGGCTTTGCCGCGTTGCAGATCCCGGTCGGGATCATGCTCGACCGCTACGGTCCGCGCCGGGTCGAGCCGGTTCTGCTGACGCTTGCTGCCTGCGGTGCATTCCTGTTTGCGGTTGCGGAAACCCGCACGGGCCTGGCACTCGCCCGGGCGGTCATCGGCGCCGGGTCGGCGGCGTGCCTGATGGCGCCGCTGAAGGCGATCGCGACCTGGTATCCGCGCGAGCGCCAGGCCTCGTATTCGGGCTGGGTGATGGTGGCGGGCGGCGTGGGTGCGCTGGTCGCTACCGTGCCGCTCGAATTCGCGCTGCGTGTCTCGCACTGGCGGGTGGTGTTCGTCGGACTGGGCATCGTCACGCTGCTGGCGGCGCTCGGCATCTGGTGGCGCGTGCCGGACATCCGATCGACGACCACCGGCACAGGTTGGCGCGCACAGTTGGCCGGCGTGCGCGCCGTGTTCGTCCATCCGCGCTTCTGGTGGATCGCGCCGCTGGCAAGCTTCGGCATGGGTTCGTTCATGGCCATCCAGGGCCTGTGGGCGGTGCCATGGCTGATGGAGGTCGAGCACACCACGCGCGCCGCGGCAGCCAACCATCTGTTCGCGATGAACTTCGTGATCATGATCGGCTACATGGGCCTTGGCTTCTTCGGAACGGCGCTGGCGCGCCGCGGCATCGAGGCGCGGCATCTCTTCGCCGGCGGCTTTGCGTTGAGCGCGCTGTCGCTCGTGGTCATCAATGCCGAGCTGCCCGGCAGCTACCTGTGGTGGTCGTTGTATGGGCTGGGCGCGGCGGTGAACGTGCTGGCGTTCACCACGCTGAATGAAGGCTTCGGCAGCGAGCTGTCCGGCCGCACCAACACCACGCTGAACCTCCTGATGTTCGGCGGCAGCTTCATCACCCAGTGGGGTATCGGCGTGGTCGTCGATGCGGCACGCTCGCTCTGGGCGCTCGACAATGCCGGCGGATTGCGGGTGGCCTTCGCCATCGTGATGGTGGGCAACATCCTCACCTACGCCTGGTTCATCCGCGGCTGGCGCCGGCACGGCGTCGTGGTGCATGCCACCTCGCCCGCATGACCGTTCAACGATAATTTCATGCACATCCACATTCTCGGCATCTGCGGCACCTTCATGGGCGGGGTCGCCGCCATTGCGCGCACAGCAGGACACACCGTCACCGGTTGCGATGCCAACGTCTATCCGCCGATGTCCACGCAACTGGCGGCGCTTGGCATCGCGCTCACCGAGGGCTTTGACCCGGCGCAGTTGCGCGGCGTGGCCCGCGACGCCGATGTCTTCGTCATCGGCAATGTCGTGTCGCGCGGCAATCCGCTGATGGAGGCCATTCTCGATACGGGCCGGCCCTATGTCTCCGGCCCGCAATGGCTGTACGAAAACGTGCTGGCCGGCCGCTGGGTGCTGGCGGTGGCGGGCACGCACGGCAAGACGACCACCTCGGCGATGCTCGCTGCAATCCTCGCGGATGCGGGCCTCGACCCCGGTTTCCTGATCGGCGGCGTGCCGCTCGATTTTCCGGTGTCCGCGCGCCTGACCGACAGCGCGTTCTTCGTGATCGAGGCCGACGAATACGACACCGCGTTCTTCGACAAGCGTTCGAAGTTCGTGCACTACCGGCCCCGCACCGCGATCCTCAACAACCTCGAGTACGACCACGCGGACATCTTCCCCGACCTCGCGGCCATCGAAACGCAGTTCCACCATCTGGTGCGCATGGTGCCGGGGCAGGGCCGGTTGATCGTCAACGGTGGCGATCCCA
Organism: Betaproteobacteria bacterium; assembly: GCA_031396395.1. Classification (GTDB taxonomy): domain Bacteria; phylum Pseudomonadota; class Gammaproteobacteria; order Burkholderiales; family Casimicrobiaceae; genus VBCG01. The sequence continues at coordinate 2,220 of JANNKR010000088.1, read as the reverse complement.
ACCTTGCGCGGGTACTTGCGCGCGGTTGCTGGAGCGAGGTCGAGCGCTTCGGCTTGGCCGAGGTGGCCGGGACGGGGCCCGGTTGGACCATTGCGGGGGACGGCGCAATCCTGCTCGGCGGCGCGCCGCAGGGCACGTTGCGCTTCGGACAGGCCGGGCGTCACAATCAATTGAACGCGCTGGGCGCGCTGGCCGCAGCGCGCCATGTTGGCGTTCCCGTGCACCACGGCCTCGAGGCGCTGGCGAAGTTCCAGGGGGTGAAGCGGCGGCTGGAGATCGTCGGCACGGTGCGCGGCATCACCGTCTACGATGATTTCGCGCATCACCCGACAGCCATCGCCGTGACGCTCGACGGTTTGCGCCGGAAGGCAGCGGGCGGGCGCGTACTGGCGGTGCTGGAGCCGCGGTCGAATACGATGAAGATGGGCGCGGTCAAGGATGCGCTGCCGGGCAGTCTCGCCGGCGCGGATCGCGTGTTCTGCTATGCCGCGCATCTCAACTGGGATGTGGCCGGCGCGATGGCACCGCTGGGAACGAAGGCCACGGTGTTCGAGGATCTCGATGCGCTCGTCACGGCCGTCGTCGCCGAAGCGAAGATGGGCGATCATATCCTGGTGATGAGCAACGGCGGCTTCGACGGCGTGCATGCAAAACTGCTGGCGCGACTCGCGACTTGAATTCGATCGTCTACCTGCACGGCTTCAGATCGTCGCCGGCCAGCGTCAAGGCGACGCAGTTTCGCGATGCGGTGGACATGCTGCCCGCGCCACGCAGGCCGCAGCTCCACGTTCCCGACCTTACGTTCAGTCCGGCGATCGCGATGCGCGAGGTGGCGGACTGGGTCGAGCGCCACGCCGACGCATCGGCGCTGAGCTTCGTCGGCAGCTCGCTCGGCGGCTTCGATGCCACGTGGCTGGCCGAGCGTTTCAACGCCCGCGCGGTGCTGATCAATCCGGCCATTCATCCGCACCTGTCGCTGGAACCGTGGATGGGCATCCAGACCAACCTGCATACCGGTGAACCCTTCGCGGTCACGTCGGCGCACTTCGACGAACTCCTGGCGATGCAGGTGGTGCGAATCACTCGGCCGGCGCGCTACTTCCTGCTGGTGGAAGCCGGCGATGAAGTCCTCGACTATCGCGAGGCGGTGGCGTACTACGGCGGCGGCTTCCAGTACGTGCGCGGTGGCGGCGACCATGCGTTCACCGTGTTCGTGTCGCAGATTCCGGCGATCCTGCGCTTTGCCGGCGTGGTGCCGCCGGCGTGAGCGCGCAGCGCGTCGACGTCGCGGTGATCGGTGGCGGCCTGGTCGGTGCGGCGATCGCGTTCGGCCTGTGCGCGTCGGGCACGAAGCTCGCGCTGGTGGACGAAGGCGACGTCGCATTCCGCGCGTCGCGCGGCAACTTCGGGTTGATCTGGGTGCAGGGCAAGGGCTTCGGGTTACCCGCGTACGGCGCGTGGACGCAGACCTCCGCTCGGGCGTGGCCGCGGCTTGCGGCGATGTTGCGCGAGACCACCGGACTTGACGTGGCGCTGCGGCAGCCCGGCGGCTTGCATGTGTGCCTCTCCGCGGACGAACTGGCAGCCCGCGCCGACCGTATGGCCGCGTTGCTGGCGCAGCCGGGATTCGAGCGTTACGACATCGATGTCCTCGATCGCGCGGGTGTGGCGGCGCGGATGCCCGCGGTCGGTCCGGACGTGGTCGGCGGCACCTGGAGCGCGCTGGATGGCGACTGCAACCCGCTGCGCCTGCTGCGCGCGCTGCACGCCGCGCTGGAACGGGCGGGCGCGGTGCACCACGCCGGATTTACGATCGAGCGGATCGAACCTGGCGCGGATGGATTCACATTGCATTCAACGCGCGGCAAGCTCGAATGCGATCGTGTCGTGCTGGCCGCGGGCCTAGGCAATGCGCGCCTGGCCCCGATGGTGGGCCTTGTCGCGCCGGTCACGCCCAACAAGGGACACATCATCGTGCTGGAACGCGTGCAGCGATTCCTCGACGTGCCGCTGGAAACGATCCGGCAGACGGACGAGGGCACCGTGATGATCGGCGATTCGCAGCAAGCGCTTGGCTTTGATGACACGCTCGACCCTGCGGTACTGGCGGCGATGGCGGAGCGCGCGGTACGCGTGTTTCCGCTCCTGCGTGGTGTTCGCGTCAACCGAACGTGGGCGGCGCTGCGGGTGATGTCGCCGGATGGCTTCCCGATTTATGCG
>JANNKR010000077.1:0-3252 GCA_031396395.1 Betaproteobacteria bacterium | reverse complement strand
CTCGAATCGGTCCACCTTCAGTTCAACGGCGACCAGGCAGTTCAGGCCGCGATGAAAGAACAGCAGGTCGAGCGCGAAATCGCGTCCGCCCACCTGCACCGGAAACTCCGAGCTGATGAAGCAGAAGTCGCGGCCCAGTTCGATCAGGAAGGCTCGCAACTGGTCGAGCAAGCCACGATGCAGGTCGGCCTCGCTATGGTCAGCCGGCAGATTCAGAAATTCGACTGCGTAGGCGTCCTTGAAAAAACCCGTTGCCGATTCGCCATGCAATTCTCTCAGCGCTGCCGAGAGTTTTGGCGGGGCGAGCACAGCCTGCTCGAAGGCGCCCAGACGGAACTGACGTTCCAGTTCACGGCTAGACCACTTTTCTTGCACGGACATGCGCAGGTAGAACTCGCGCTCCTCGGGGCGCTTGGACTGCCCCAGAATGATGAGGTTGTGGGTCCAGGGCAAAACTCTCACCAGCGCTGAGAGTTTTGGGTCGTCCCGGTAGGTCTCATTGAACTGCCGCATGCGCCACAGGTTTTGCACCGAGAAGCCACGCAGACCAGGCATCGTGCGCGCCAGATGCTGCGCCAACCGATCTACCACGCCTTCACCCCACTCGGCCGCCGCCAGCTTGCGGCTGACGTACTGGCCAATCTGCCAGTAGAGACCCACGAGCTCCGTATTGACCGCCTGGTACGCACGCTGGCGAGCCTGCTCGATGAGGCCGACCACCTCGGCGAACGAGGTTTCGATGGGCTCGGTAGCGGACAGGGCGGTAAGCTGGCGGATAGAACGCCGGGGTTTAAGGGTGGCCTTCTTGGTGCTCACGTCAGGCAGGTCTGGAGTACGACAACTGTACTGTATGGCTGGGTTGGCAGCGACTTCTTGTCGCGGGAATACAGCCGTTTGACTTTGCCCAACATTTCCATGGTGATCACCTTGTTTGCTCCTGCCCAAAAAACGGGCAGAGCCAGTAAAACACCTGGGTCAGTTTTCGGTCGGCGTCAACAATCGTGCTCGGAAATTGTTCGTTCGTCACCGGCTTCGAAGCTGAGGTATCTCTGAACCGGACCCCGTTTGGTGGACGCCAGCCTGCCGCTGATGTCTTCGCCGATCAGCCACTAAAGGCCCCCGAGTTCGCATTCACCGCCGGTACACCTCCACTGCCAGGCGTACTGAGTCAACCCAACCACTTCGGGGAACGAGGTTTTGATCGGCCCAGTGGCACGCAGGGCGGGAAACGGGCGGATAGGGCACACCGGGTGCTCGTAGGCAAGGACCGGAAAAGCAGTTTCCTTGCTAGCAATCAACAGCGCTTATCCACGGCCGCGCGTTCGGCGCCTCTCACGCAAGACTCGCGCGGCGGTGGGTAAGCCGCCGGGCGCAACAAATCGTGGTTCCGGCTGTCAGCAGTAATGGGATGGACGCCCCCTTCCTCAAAGCGATTTTGCGTGCCAAAGTGGTGATGGGAGTTGGCCCATTAAACGAAGGAGGCATCCGAAATGAAGATTGCGACAGCGGGTGTGGATTTGGCAAAGAACGTGATTCAGGTCCACGGGGCAGATGATCATGGAAAGGCGGTGATGAAGAAGCCGTTCAAGCGCAGCCAAGTGTTGCCGTTCTTTGCCAGGCTAGAGCCGTGTTTGATTGGCATGGAAGCTTGCGGTAGTGCCCACTATTGGGCCAGGAAATTGACAGCGCTTGGACACACTGTGAAGCTGATGGCGCCGCAATTCGTCAAGCCCTATGTCAAGACCAACAAGAACGATGCAGCAGACGCAGAAGCGATCTGCGAGGCGGTGCGCCGGCCGAACATGCGCTTCGTTCCTGTGAAGAACACCGAGCAGCAGTCAGTTCTGGCATTGCACCGGGCGCGTCAGTCGTTCGTCAAGGCTCGAACAGCCCAGGCCAACCAGATCCGTGGCCTGCTGGCGGAGTTCGGCATCACGATCCCGCAAGGCATCGGACATATCGCAACATCCCTGCCAGAGATCCTGGAAGACGGGGAGAACGAATTGCCAGGGCGGTTTCGCCTGCTGCTGCAGCGACTGGGGGATCACTTGAAGGAGATGGATCGCCAGGTCACCGAACTGGAACGGGAAATTACCCTGTGGCACCGCGAGAACGAAGCCAGTCGAAAGCTCGCACAAATGCCCGGAATCGGCCCGATCACTGCCAGCGCATTGTCGGCCTCGGTGGGCGATGCGAAGTGCTTCAAGAATGGGCGTCAGCTGGCAGCTTGGCTCGGACTGGTTCCGAGACATCAGTCAACCGGCGGCAAGACGATGCTGCTTGGCATCAGCAAGCGAGGCGATCCGTATCTGCGCTCGTTGCTCGTGCATGGCGCGAGGTCAATGATTCGCCATGCGGAGGGCAAGGCCGATCAGACCACCGCCTGGTTCGCGCGGCTCCTTGGTCGGCGAAACAAGAATATCGCCGCTGTCGCAATTGCGAACAAGAACGCTCGGATCGCATGGGCGCTGCTGGCACACGACCGAGAGTTCCAGACGGATTACGCGCCAGCTGGAGCCTAGAGAGTCCAGTTGAGTAACAGCCAGGAGGTGTCAGGATAGGAATTCCACGATTGCACAAGCAATCACGAGGTGATGGAAAGACAGGTCAGACCGCGGCTGGTCAAACCTTACTGTCAGCAGGTGCTAACAGCACGCAGCAGTGATAAGGAACCGGCCGGCGTATCCCATCAGGGTCAGCGGCAATTGCCGCATGAAAGACCGGATGTATGCATGCAATCTTTACCTTCTCGCCGTCATCGAATGAGTGCTTGGCAAAAGGGGGCGTCCATGAATGCTGACAACATGGAGCGTTCGACATTCATGTCGGCAGTCGAAAAACGTCGAAGCGATGCTGCAGTTGCAATCCACATTATCTTGGCGCAATATCTACCGAGTTAATTCCACGTTGGCTGAGTCAGCCCGGTTGATGCCCGATACCGCATCGCCCATGCCCGCGAAAGCGGGCGCCCTCGCCGGACAGATCTCCTGAAATCCGGCGGCCGAAAGGCTGGAGATACTTGTAAGGCATAGCGCGCAGTCGCGCCGACGAGCCCCAACCGGTTCACAAGCGATATCCGACAGCCAACCGCTTAACCGCGGCCGGCTCTACGGATCCAAGCGGCACAAGCCGACGTCAAAACTGCTGCAATCTAGCCGCACTGTCGCAACCCAACCCTGCGCCAACAGCGTCGTCACTACCCGGTGCGAACCGGTAGTGACGACGCGCAAATTGCCCCAGCCGACAAGCACT
>JANNKR010000237.1:0-23258 GCA_031396395.1 Betaproteobacteria bacterium | reverse complement strand
CTGAAGCCTCGCCTACGGTGTATCTACCCGCCCTCGAAACGACACCATGACCCTCCCCGCTTCCATGCCCTACATCGCGGTCCGCGAACCCGGCCCGCCCGACGTCCTGATTCCCGCTGCAGGTCCGCTGCCGGCACTGAAGCCCGGCGAGGTGCTGATCGACGTCGCATATGCCGGCGTCAATCGCCCGGATTGCCTGCAGCGCTCCGGTGCCTATCCACCGCCGGCCGATGCGTCACCGGTCGTCGGACTGGAAGTGGCCGGCCGCATCGCCGCCGTCGCCACCGGCGTCACTCGATGGCAGGTGGGCGACGAAGTGTGCGCGCTGACGCCCGGTGGCGGCTATGCGAAGTTCTGCGCCACGCCCGCCGGCTTCTGCCTGCCCATTCCCCCGGGCCTGACGCTGCGTGAAGCCGCAGCGCTGCCGGAGAACTTCTTCACGGTCTGGTACAACCTGTTCGACCGCATCCAGTTCAAGCCCGGCGAAACGATGCTGGTCCACGGCGGCACCAGCGGCATCGGGCTCACGGCGATCCAGCTCGGCAAGGCGTTCGGCGCCGTGGTGATCGCCACCGCCGGTTCCGCCGAAAAGGTGGCGTTCTGCCTGCGCATGGGCGCCGACCATGCGATCGACTACAAGCAGCAGGACTTCGTCGCCGAGGTCGCGCGCATCACCGGCAAGCGCGGCGTCGACGTGGTGCTGGACATGGTGGGTGGCGCCTATGTCGACCGCAACCTCAAATCGATGGCGCTCGAAGGCCGCCTGTCGCAGATCGGGTTTCTCGAGGGCAACAAGGTCAGCATCGACATGCGCCACGTGATGTTGAAGCGCCTGATCGTCACCGGATCCACGCTGCGCGCCAGTCCGCAGGCGCGCAAGGAAGCCCTGGCCGCGGCCCTGCTCGCGCAGGTGTGGCCGCTGTTCGCCCAGGGCAAGCTGCGCGTGGTCATCCAGCAGGAGTTTCCGCTGGCGCAGGCCGCCAAGGCGCATGCGCTGATGGAATCCGGCACGCTGATCGGCAAGGTCATCCTCGCCGTCTAGCGTTGCCTGCTAGTACGTCGCGCGGCCGCCGGACAAATCGAATACGCCCGACGTCGAGAACGAGCAGTCCTCACTCGCCAGCCAGCACACCAGCGCGGCGATCTCGTCGACGGTGCCAAAGCGCCCCATCGGGATCTTGGACAGCATGAAGTCGATGTGCTGCTGCGACATCTGGTCGAAGATCGCGGTCTTAACGGCCGCCGGTGTCACGCAGTTGACGGTGATGCCGGTCTTGGCCAGCTCCTTCCCCAGCGATTTGGTCAGGCCGATCACCGCAGCCTTGGAGGCGCTGTAGGCCGACGCGTTGGGGTTGCCTTCCTTGCCCGCCACCGACGCGATGTTGACGATGCGCCCATAGTTCGCGCGCTGCATCGCCGGCACGACCGCGCGATTGCACAGGAATACACCGTTGACATTGACGTCGAAGACACGCTTCCACTCGTCCACCGGATAGTCGGCCAGCGGCACGTTGGGACCGGTGATCCCGGCCGAGCACACCAGGACGTCGATCCTGCCGCAGGCCGCGACGGTTGCATCGACAACGCGGGTCACTGCCGCCGCATCCGCGACATCGAGCTGCGCGGTGATCGTGTTCCCCGGCAGCCCCACCTTGGCCTGCGCCAGCGCCGTTTCGTCGCGATCCCACAGCACGACGCGCGCGCCGCTGGCGGCGAGGCGTTGCGCCACTGCGAGGCCGATGCCGGCTGCGCCGCCGGTAATGGCCGCCACGCGGCCGTCGAAGTCGAGACGATTCATCCGGATGTTCCCGTCATGGTTGGCAGAGTGCTCGAGGATAGCAACGCGCACGGCGCTGCGGCAAGCGCGGATCAGCGAAAGAGGAGCACCAACGCGATCGCAAGCGCGGCGGCCGCCACCACGCCAAGGACGGCGACAAAGCCCATCATCGTATGCCGCGTCTCGGCCTGGAACACGAGCAGGTCATCCACCAGTTCAGCCACCTGCGCGTTGGTGGCAGCACCGACGATCTCGCCTTCCACATGCGACGCGGCGCCGACAACCAGCGGCGTCGTTTCCAGCGCCATGATCATCACGCAGCTCGCGACGGGAAGCACGCGATGCGCGACATTGTCCCAGTGCTTGATGCGCGCGCCGGCACGCGACCGGAATCCGAACGCCGGCGACTCGTCGCGCGCGTCCCGCTTGTTGCCCACTTCCAGAAAGAACTTGGCCGGAAGGTGTCCCGCGTTGATCGCCCGCAGGATGCTGGCGAAGCGATCCACGGACAGATGCACCGAGATCTGAAACTTGCCGGCACCGGCGTCGCCACCCGAGCCCGACGCCGGCACATAGGTCAGCGCGCCAAGGACCTTGTCGCGACCATTGCCATTGCCGCTGCCCGAGCGCTCGCGAACCCGCAGCACGCCGGAAATTTCCTCGAGCGTTCCACCCGACGCGAGTTCCACCGAATCCTCGGGATCGACGATGCAAAGCATGACGAGAACGCTGTCCTTCGCGTCCTCGATCACGAGTCTCGCCTTCGTCGGCCGGAACCCCACCATCGGCATGCTGTCTACCTCCTTTGCAACTTCAGTCGCGCTCGCGTACGTACACAGGATCTCGGCCCGCCCAAGGCGCGAAACGCAGGGCACTTCGGTGCCCGTGCGCCGCATCGCCGCGCGCAAGCATTCGTGCCAGCATGCTGATTTTAGGGCATTTTGCGGGCTCCGCCCGTCCGCACGGACGGGTGGAAAACGCGGCGCCGAGATGTGGTGCACAAGATCAAAGACGTTCGCGATGCGAATTTTCGCATTTGACCCGGCGCCTGCCGCCCACCGTTTGGTGGGTACAATCCGCCCATAGTCCGCCTTAAGGAGCGCTCCATGCCCATGCTTCGCACTCTCGCCCTCTCCATTGGCGCCTTCGCAATCCTGCTGGCCGCCGTGCCCCATGCCGACGCCCGCACGGTCCACAAAGTGCAGCCCGGCGAAAGGAAGATCGGCACGCTCACGCCCTCCGTCGATGCCTCCGCACTGGTCGCCCAGCTGGCCGGCCCCGGCGTCACGCTGTCGAATGCCCGGTTCACCGGCTCGGCCAAGGCCGCCGGCACCTTTTCCGGTGCTGCGCCGGACATCGGCATCGATGCCGGCGTGATGATGTCCACCGGCGACGTCCTGGACCTGCAGGGTCCGAACAACGATCAAGCCAAGTCCACCGTGCTCGGCACGCCCGGCGACAACGCCCTCGAGCTGCTCGTTGCGCCCTATGACACCTTCGACGCTGCCATCCTCCAGTTCGACCTGGTCACCGCAAGCCCGACGATCAGCATCCGGTATGTCTTCGCTTCCGAGGAATACAACGAGTTCGTCGACTCGGCGTTCAACGACGCCGTGGCCATTTTCGTCAACGGCGTCAACTGCGCCAACTTCGGCGGCCGGCCGGTTGCGGTCAACACGATCAACGGCACCCGCAACGCCGCGCAGTTCATCGACAACACCAGTGGCTCGCGCTTCACGCAGATGGACGGCATGACGATCGCCCTCGACTGCACGGCTGCGGTGAACCCCAATCAGGTCAACAGCATTCGCATTGCCATCGCCGACGTGTCGGATGACATCTACGATGCGGCTGTCTTTCTGGCGGCCGGTGGCGTTCGCTCGCCGGGTGTCGGCCCGGTCACGCTGAGCGACACCGTCAGGGTCATCGAGTATTACCACCCCGTCTTCAACCACTACTTCATCACCGCCATCCCGGCCGAAATAGCCAACCTCGATACCGGTGCCCTGTCCAACGACTGGAATCGAACCGGCGAGGCCTTCGACGTGTTTGTCAGCGGCCTGGCCGGGACGACCGCCACCTGCCGCAACTTCAGTGCCGCCTTCGCGCCGAGGAGTTCGCATTACTATGGGACAACCCCCAGTCAATGCGCCGCGGTGGGCCTCCTTCCCGCATGGACCTTCGAAGGCGAGGTGTTCAATACGATCCTGACTTCCGCCACAGGCACCTGCGCCGCGGGAACCCGGCCGCTGTACCGGCTGTACAACAACGGCATGAGCGGCGCCCCCAACCATCGCTACACGACCGAAACCTCGGTGCGCGTGGAAATGATCCTGGCCGGTTGGACGCCGGAGGGCCAAGGGATTGGTGTCGTGGCGTGCGTGCCGTAAGGCATGCCGCACCTGCCGGGGCGCGGGCGCTGGTTGCGCCTGCGCCACTCGGCGATGGGTGGAAACGGCCACCAACGGATTGATCGACTGCCCACTTGCACCGCGACACTGCTGCGCACGTCCCACGCCGTGAGAAAGCACAGGCGCCGGTGCATGTCGATGAACGCAGGCTACGCGAAGTAAACCGCAACCTCGACCGGCAGGCCTAATGTCAGGCCGGGATGGTGCAGCGAGCCCCGCCTGGTGACGGGCGTCACGAACCCGCCTTTACTTCTGGTCCTGCCGATCGCTTCAACGATACCCGGGTTGCGGCATAGCATCGTGCGCCAGCGCGACAGAAGCGAGGTATCGGGCCAGCATGCGCACCCCGGCGGCGGCCGTCCGTGCGCCGGCGCACCGAAAAGGGACTCACCCGGGCCCACCCGCACCAACTGCCTTCCGCGACGCCACACGCCTGTCATCCGCGTACCACAGAATCATTGCAAATTTGCGGAGAACAAGCATGCTGAAAGCCCAAGCCGTTTCGTCCATGGGCCAACGTGGACTGATGTTGCCTACCTGGATCACGGCGGCATTGCGCGCCAACGACCGCCTCAAGGTGTACCTGACGGTGCTGCAAGCGGCGGCGGCGCATGCCTCCCATCCAAGCCGCTCCGTACCCGATCTGACCGAGGAAATGGCGGCCGCCGGACTGAGCGATGCGTGGCTTCACGACGTTGCGGCGTCCGCCAGTCGGATCGATGATGATGTCCGGTTCCCGGAGTTGCCACAACTCGTGACAAGATTCGCCGAAGATCTGGCCACCATGGCCCGGCCCGTTCTGGAAACCGAAGTCGAAGGCGCGGAGATTCACCTTCGCGTGCACCACTGGCTCGACTGGCTCGGCACCTTGCCATCGGATCGCCTGGGTGACCAGCAGGTCGTAGCACTCACGCATGGCCGTCGAGGCGGGTCGGACAGCCTCCACCTGCTCGTGATGGACCTGCACAAGCAGATCAACCGGCTTTCGGTGGAAATGGCCAGCGAGTTGATCGATGGTGCGCACGTCTGGCATCTGCAGCCTGCGGATCATGCGCTGGTCGCTGCATTCATGCGCGGGCTCAACCGTACCGCAGGCCTCAAGTTCGACCACCCGGGTCTCGACACCGCCGCAACCCGCGACGGCGATCGCCTGGTCCTGCAGAACGACATCGGCACCAATGACGCGCACGTCCTGGTGCTCCAGGTGAGTGCCCGCACGATCACGCTGACCTATTCCGACCTGCATCGCATCCGGCTGGAATTCTTCCAGTCCATGCTCGCGCCCCTGGGCGGCCAGTGGTCGAAGCTCGAGTCCCGCGTGAACGCGGAACTCAACGAGGGCGAGGCCTACACCGTTGGCATTGCCCGGTTCGACTGTCCCGATGACCGCTCACTCGAGGCCGTGCTGGAAGGCATCGGTTCGCGCATCGTGTTCCTGATCGACTGGAACCGCGCCCGCAAGCGGCTGCAGGCCTTCGTCGGCAAGGCTGACGCGATCGCAGTGCTCGCCGAATCGGCCCGGCTGGATATCGGGCACCGGGCATGGCTGCAGGTTGGCGGCGAGCGCTTGATATTCGCCGCGATGCAGGCGGCCGGTGAAGGCGCGTTCCGGCTTGGGGACAGGCTGGATGACGTCATGGGTGCAGGCGATGCGCACGCCTTCCTGGTGGCTGTCCTGCGGCTTGCCTGCGATGCCTTGCATAACGGCCAGCCGCCCGCCTTGGTCGCCGACGAGGCGCGCATGCTGCTCGCCCGGTACGTGCGCCATCGCACCACCGAGTTCGACCTGCTGGCCGAGCACGCGGCGTACTGCCATGCGTTGGCCCAGGCGGTGAGCGATGGACTCGCCCACGGTGTCGAAAACTCGCCCAGTGATGCCCGCGAACTCGCCGAGCGCGCCAAGGCATGGGAGCGCCACGCTGACCATCTGGTGATGCAGGCACGCGAACAGGCCGAGCGCCAACCCCGCTGGCGCCCCTTCGCCAAGCTGCTCGAGCAATCCGACAACGTGGCTGATGCCCTGGAGGAGTCGGCTTTCATCATCAGCCTGCTGGCCGACGACCATGCCAAAGGGTGGAATGAGGAAGTCCGCAAGGCGCTGGAACAGTTGTCCGCCACGGTATTGCAGGCGACCCAGAATCACGTGAAGGCGCTTGCCATCGCACGATCGCTGGGCGCGGACAGTGAGGCCGCGGACACCGACGCCTTCCTCAAGGCGACCTGGCGCGTCCTGCAGGCCGAGCGGCAATGCGACACGATGCTGCGCGACGCGCGGAAGGTATACCTCGCCGCGGTGCATGATGCGCCGTCACTCATGTTGACCAATGATCTTGCGAACGCACTGGAGGATGCCTCCGACCACCTGCTCACCGCCGGGTACGCGCTGCGGGATGTCGCCTTCGATGGAGTACATCAATGAATGCCCCGGTCCAGCATGGCGCAATGCCCGCGCAACGCGAGTTGCCTCCCGTTCTCCTTCCGCGCAACGAAGCTTCGCTGATGGCGGAGCGCACTTCTGCACCGGCGCTCATTTGCGACGAAACGGACCCGGGATCGGGATTGCCGATGGTTGAAACGCGAACAGTCGCGAGGCTCGAACTGCCCCCCGGCGTGTTCCTGATCGGATGTGGTGGTGCGTTGGCGGCTGACCACGAAGCATCTGCGCAGACCATGGGCTTCAAGGCCTGGAACCTGCTGCGGATGGCGCAGATGTCGTTGCCTGTTCCACCGGCCTTCGTACTCGGGACCCGCTTCTGCAACGATGCTTCGGCGCGCATTCAGGCCTTGAGGCCGGGCTTCTGGCAATCGGCGCTGCATGCGTTGGAGCGCAAGACCGGCCTGGTATTCGGCGACACTCGCCGGCCACTGCTGCTTTCGGTTCGCTCCGGTGCAGCGGTCTCCATGCCCGGCATGATGGAAACGCTGCTCAACGTCGGGCTCTGCGACGCGACCGTGGATGGCCTGTTGCGGCAGACCGGCAATCCGCGCCTGGTCTGGGATGCCTACAGGCGACTGGTGGCAACGTATGCCGAGGTTGTAGCCGGCCTGCCCGCCAAGCTCTTCGACGAGGCAACCAAGACGCTGGTAGGCGCACGCGATGAGCGCGACCTGGACTTTGCGGATCTGCGCGCGCTCACGCGCCGATTCCTCGCGGTCTACGACCATGCCGCGCGCCGGCCCTTTCCCCAGTCGCCCAAGCTGCAGCTGGCCGGGGCCATCGAAGCGGTATTCGCGTCATGGAGTTCCGCCAAGGCGCGCGAGTATCGATCAATCAACCGCATTCCGGAAGCGATCGGCACGGCCGTGACCGTGCAGGCCATGGCATTCGGCAACGCCGGCGGGCAATCCGGCGCCGGCGTGGGTTTCACGCGCGATCCCGCCACCGGCGAGCCGGGGTTGTGGGTCGACTTCCTGTTCAACGCGCAGGGCGAGGACGTGGTGTCCGGCCGGCGCAGTGCGCATGGTCACGACGAACTGGCAGCGGTGCTGCCCGATGTCTGGCTTGCCCTGCTGGACGCAGGCGGACAACTTGAGCGTGCTTTCGGCGACATGCAGGATTTCGAGTTCACCGTCCAGGAGGGCCGACTGTTCATGTTGCAAACCCGCACCGGGAAACGCACCCCGCAAGCCGCCGCCCGCATCGCGCTGGACCTGCTTGACGAGGGACTGATCAATGCCGACATTGCACGTGTGCGCACCGCTGGCCTCAACCGGGAAACGCTGGCTCGGCCCCGCGTCGTCGCCGAAGGTGGCACGCCATTGGCACCGCTGGCGCACGCGCCGGCCGCCAGCAGCGGCGTGGCCATTGGCGAGATCGCGCTCGACGAAGCGCGCGCCATCGCGCGACACGACGCAGGGGTGCCGGTCGTGTTGGTGCGCCATACCGCTGAAACCAGCGACATCGCCGCCATGGAACTGGCGGAGGGATTGCTGACACGCCTTGGCGCGCGCACGTCGCACGCCGCCGTCGTCGCCCGCCAATTGGGCAAGGTCTGCCTCGTCGGCTGCCAGGCTCTGCAGATCGACGAAGCCGCACGAACGATCAGGCTGGGCCACACGACCCTGCACGAAGGCGACCTGTTGACGCTCGACGGGAACGAAGGGGTGATCTACGCCGGTGCAGCACGGACCGAGATCGAATACCCGGAGGCATTGCTGGCGCGGCTGGCGGCGCTTGGGCCGGCAGGCTGAAGACCTGCGGCGAGTAGCGCTGGCGGGGCCAGCAATGGTGTCCGGATAGGCGGACGGTGCGCATCCGCAGCGCCACCGGCTTTCCGATGACTGGTGCCGGCAGTAGGAATCGAACCCACGACCAACGGTTTACAAAACCGCTGCTCTACCCCTGAGCTATGCCGGCAGTGACTACTTGATGACTTGCAGGTGCGACGGCCGCCCCCTGGGCTTGGTAGGGTTCTTGCCGCCCTTGTCGGGGTCGGGGGTGACCGAAGGCGCCTCCAGGTCCTTGGGCGCGGTGGCCTCCACCAGCGAGGCCACGACGTCGGTGGGCGCCGCAAACGCGAAGCCATAGCCCGTTTCCTTGGCGAAGATGCCGGACACGGCGCTCATCGGCACGGACACCTCCTGTGACGACCCGTTGAAGCGCGCGGAAAACTGGACCCACTCGTTGTCGATGGTCAGCTTCCGCGTGGCGGAGGGGCTGACATTGAGCACGATCTCGCCGTTCTTCACGAATGCCACGGGCACGCGCGTCTCGTCGTTGACCTTGACCGCGAGGTAGGGCGTCAACGAGTTGTCGCCGCACCATTCGCAGATGGCGCGGATCAGGTAGGGCTTGGCGGAATGCTCGGACATGGAGAAAGCATACGACGGGCGCGCGTCCGGGTGCAACCAGCCCCGCGGACGCCCGGCCCGGGGACTACTTGCGCATCCCCCGCTCGGCGCTGGTCAGCGCCTCGGAGAACGCCGGCCGCGCAAACAGGCGCTCGGCGTACTTCATCAGCGGCGCGGCCTGCTTCGGCATCTGCACGCCGTAGTAGTCAAGGCGCCACAGCAGCGGCGTAATGGCCACGTCGAGCATCGAGTAGTCCTCGCCCAGCATGTGCTTGTGCTTGGCGAATACCGGGGTGATCTGCAGCAGCGCGTCGCGCACCAGGCCACGGGCCTTCTCGGCGTTCTTCTGGTTGTTGCCTTCCAGCGCGTCGATGTGGCAGAACAATTCCTTCTCGAAGCGATGGAGGAACAGGCGCGCGCGGGCGCGCATCACCGGGTCGGCCGGCATCAGCTGCGGATGCGGGAAGCGCTCGTCGATGTACTCGTTGATGATGTTGGACTCGTGCAGGACCAGGTCGCGCTCGACCAGCACCGGTACCTGGTTGTACGGGTTCATCACGGCGAGGTCCTCGGGCTTGTGATCGAGGTCGACGTCGATGATCTGGAAATCCATGCCTTTTTCGTGCAGCACGATGCGGCAGCGCTGGCTGAACGGGTCGGTGGTCCCGGAGTAGAGGGTCATCATTTTGTTATCTCCCTGCGCGCGGCAAACCGCCGCGTCGTGTCAAGCGTGAGCCGAAAGGCGGGACTTCCGGCGCGAGGGCCCCGAGGGACCCACTGCAATGCAACAGGGCACGGACGCTGCCGTGCCCCGCGCAACTGATGGGTGACGCGCGGTCAATGGATCTTCTTCCAGATGGACCGCTTGAGCAGATAGACGAGCGTGAACAGCACGCCGAGGTAGAGCAGCACCATGATGCCTAGGCTGATGCGTTTGTTCTTGATCGGCTCGGCCGCATAGTCCAGGAAATTGACCAGATCGGCGACCCATTTCTGGTACTCGACCGGCGACAGGGTCCCGGGCGCATCCGGATTGGCCGCCACGGTGGCGAGGTTCCACTTGCCGCCGGCAGCGGGCTCGAGCAGGGTCAAACCCTTGATGGCGATCGAGGCGGCAATCGCGCGCTCGTGATTGTCGAACGACGTGGTCACGAGCCGGTTCGGGCCGGACAACTGTGCCAGCACGTGCGGCATGGCAACCTTGGGGAACACGAGGTTGTTCCAGCCTGTCGGCGCCGTGTCGTCGCGATAAAAGGACAGGAAATAGTTGTAGAGCCAGTCGGTGCCGCGAATGCGCGCCTGCAGCGACAGGTCAGGCGGAATCGCTCCCAGCCAGTTGCGCGCGTCGTTGGCGGACATGGCCGAGGTCATCGGCGACGAGATCCGCTGCCCGCCGAAGATCAGGTTGTCCTGGATCTGCTGCTCGGTCAGACCAAGATCGGTCAACCGTTCGTAACGCAGATACTTGAGGCCATGGCAACCAAGGCAGAAGTTGACGTAGTTGCGGGCGCCGCGTTGCAGCGACTCGGCATCGAGGCGGTTGATCGGCGCGGGCTCGAGCCGGAGGGCCGGCCCCCCCGCTGCGCCGGCTGCGCCGGCGAACGCGAAGAAAATCGCAGCGACAATGGTGGGGAGCTTGTTCATGCGTTCACGTCGTCCTTTCGGGGACGGGCTTGGTCTTGTCGCGTGCCGTGTACCACGGCATCAGCAGGAAGAAGGCAAAGTAGACAACGGTCAGGACGCGGGCGATCACGGTGGCCTTGTCCGCGGCGCCGAGCAGCGGCCAGCCCTGCGGGAACTGGCCCCAGATGGTGACCGGCACCACGCCGAGATAACCGAGGACGATGAACGAGATCACGAACGCGGCCAGCCAGCCCTTGTACAGGTTGCCGCGATAGCGGATCGAGCGCACCTTGCCGCGGTCGAGCCACGGCAGCGCGAAGAAGATCATCACCGCCGCGCCCATCAGCAGCACGCCCCATACCTGGGTGTCGAAGAATGACGGCACGGCGCGCAGGATGGCGTAGTACGGCGTGAAGTACCACACGGGTGCAATGTGTTCCGGCGTCTTCAGCGGATCGGCGGGGATGAAGTTGTTGGCCTCGAGGAAGTAACCACCCATCTCCGGCACGAAGAACAGGACGGCCGAGAAGATCGCGAGGAAGAACACAACGCCGACCATGTCCTTGATCGAGTAGTAGGGATGGCTGTAGATGGCGTCCAGCGGCAGGCCGGTCTTGGGGTCGATGGGCTGATGTTTGACGTCGACACCATCGGGATTGTTGGAGCCAACCTCGTGCAGCGCCATCAGGTGGGCAGCGACGAGGCCCAGCAGCACCAGCGGCAGCGCAATCACGTGGAAGGCGAAGAACCGGTTGAGCGTGACGTCGGAGATGGTGAAGTCGCCGCGGATCCACAGCGCAAGCCCTTCGCCGATGATGGGCAGCGTGGAGAACAGGTTGACGATCACCTGCGCCCCCCAATACGACATCTGGCCCCAGGGCAGCAGGTAGCCGAAGAAGGCCTCGCCCATCAGCACCAGGTAGATCAGGCAGCCGAAGATCCAGATCAGTTCGCGCGGCTTCTGGTAGCTGCCGTACATGAGGCCCCGGAACATGTGCAGGTACACGACGACGAAGAACGCCGAGGCCCCGGTGCTATGCATGTAGCGGATGAGCCAGCCCCACTCGACGTCGCGCATGATGTACTCGACGGAGTCGAACGCGTATTTGGCGTCGGGCTTGTAATTCATCGTGAGGAAGATGCCGGTGGCGATCTGCATCACCAGAACCAGCATATTCAGCGAGCCGAAGTAGTACCAGAAGTTGAAATTCTTCGGCGCGGGATACTTGCCCCACTGACTTTCCCACAACTGGGTCAGCGGAAACCGCGCGTCGATCCAGCCAAGAATCTTGTCCATCCATCCGCTCCGTCAGTGTTCCGTTCCGGGCCACGACCCGCGCGCATCAAGCGGCGGGGCCCGGGGTCGTGCTGCCTGCGTTGACCGCCCCTAGTGGACTGTAACGCCCAATTCGAGACTGTCTGGCGTGCGCTCCGCGCCGATTGCGGCGTTGCCGAAGTTCGCAAGGGGAGTGGCCCTTGCTTCACTTCGGCGCCTTGCACTCGACACGGATCGCAAAGCCAGAACGCTTCGCTCAGTCTCGAATTGGGCGTTACAGTCCACTAGCTGCCTTCGCCGACGCCGATTACGATCTTCGCGTCGGACAGGAATTTGTAGGGCGGGATCACCAGGTTGGTGGGCGCCGGCATCCCCCGATAGACCCGCCCCGCGAGGTCGAATTTCGACTGGTGGCATGGACAGAAGAACCCGCCTAACCAATCCGAGCCGAGGTCCGCTGGCGCGACATCCGGACGAAACGTGGGCGAGCAGCCAAGATGCGTGCAGATGCCGATGGCGACCCACATCGAGTCCTTGATCGAGCGATGCTCGTTCTTGCAATTGGCAGGCTGCTGGTCAACGTTTGAACTGGGGTCGGCCAGTTTGTCGTTGAGCTTGGGCAGCGTGGCCAGCATCGCCTTGGTGCGGTTCAGCACCCAGCACACCTTGCCGCGCCACTCGACGGTGATGAGCTGCCCTGCCTCGACCTTGCTCACGTCCACTTCGACCGGCGCCCCCGCGGCACGCGCACGCGCCGACGGCCAGAACGACATGACGAAAGGAGTTGCAGCCGCCGCCGCGCCGACACCGCCGACCACGCCGGTGGCGCCCAGCAGGAACCGCCGTTTTTTCGGATCGACCGCTTGATCTGACGCAGCTTCGGACATCGTCGAAGACCTCAAAGGAGCGCTAAAACAGACGGTGGCCCGCCTTGAGCCTCAATGGCGCGCCACCGTTTTCGCGACAAGTTCGCAAAACCTGCGGATTATACGGGATTTGTGCACCGCTTCGGAAGCCCCTGCAGCAGTTTGTCCGTGGAAAAGGCCCGGGAATCAGCCGCTTGCGCGCATTTTCCGCGACGCTGGACATCGCCTCTGGACAGGCGCGCGGAACCCGCTGCCCCTATAATTTGACCCATGCTGAGAAAATTCTGGCTGCTGTTTGCCCAGGCCTGCACTTTGTGCGTGGCGGCGCTTTTCATCGTCTCGACCTTCCGTCCTGACCTGCTGCAGCGCTTCAACGGCCGTGTGGCCAACGTGATCGTGACCCAGGAGACGCAAACGCCGGTGGTCGGCGCACGCGTTGGCTCGTATGCGGACGCGGCGCGCAAGGCCATGCCTGCGGTCGTCAACATCTACACCAGCAAGGACGTGCGCAAGCGTAATCCGCTTGCCGATGACCCGGTATTCAAGCGCTTCTTCCCCGATCTCGAACGCTCGCAGTCGCAGCGGCAGACGAGTCTTGGCTCCGGCGTCATCGTATCCTCCGAAGGTTTTGTGCTGACCAACCACCATGTCATCCAGGGCGCGGACGACATCCAGCTGGTGCTCTCCGATGGCCGGCGCGTGGCGGCGAAGGTGCGCGGTATCGATCCGGAATCCGATCTGGCGGTCCTGAAGGCCGAGGCGCAGGACCTGCCGGCCATGACATTCGCTTCGACCGACAGTCTGCAGGTGGGCGATGTGGTCCTGGCCATCGGCAATCCATTCGGACTTGGCAACACGGTGACGCTGGGCATCGTCAGCGCACTTGGCCGCAACTACCTTGGCGTGAATCGCTTCGAGGATTTCATCCAGACCGACGCTGCTATCAATCCCGGCAACTCGGGTGGCGCACTGATCGACACGTCGGGCAACCTGATCGGGATCAACAGCACGATCTATTCGCAAACGGGCGGCTCGCTCGGCATCGGCTTCTCGATCCCGGTGTCGTTGGCGCGCAGCGTGTTCGAGCAGATCGTCCGTGATGGCGAGGTCACGCGCGGCTGGCTGGGCGTGATCCCGCAGACGCTGACGCCCGAAATTGCGAAGGCCCTCGCGGTGACCCGCCTCGATGGCGTCGTGATCAGCGATGTACAGCGTGGCGGACCTGCCGAGCGTGCCGGCATGCTGGCACGCGACGTCGTCCTGGAGATCGGCGGCAAGGCCACCCCCAGCGTGCCTCAGCTCCTCGCCCGCATCGCCGAGTTGCCGCCGGGATCAACCGCCAGGTTGCATGTGCTGCGCGAGGGCGCCGACATCGAGATCAATGTCACCGTCGGCAAGCGACCGAAACCCGAGGCCCAGTAAATGTGAGAAAGGGGTCAGGGTCGAATTTGCCGACATGCACCGGCGTAGCTTGGAAATCGATCCTCGGCAAATTCGACCCTGACCCCATTTATAAACCGACCCTGACCCCTTTTTTTAACCGACCCTGACCCCTTTGTTAGGAGGTTTTCGCCGGATCTGCGGCATCCTCAGCGTCATCATCCTTCGCCGGCACGGTGATGAAGCGCGCGAGGAACAGTCCAAGTTCGTAGAGCACCCACAGCGGCACCGCCAGCATCAGCTGGGACAGCACGTCCGGTGGCGTGAAGATCGCGCCGATGACGAACGCACCGACGATCACATACGAGCGGATCGAGCGGAGTTTCTCGAGGCTGACCACGCGCAGGCGCACCAGTACGATCACGATCACCGGTACCTCGAAGGTCATGCCGAACGCTAGGAACATGCCGAGGACGAACGACAGGTACTTGTCGATATCCGTCATCATCTGCACGCCCACGGGCGTGTAGCTCGCGAAGAATCCGAACATGACGGGAAACACGAAGAAGTACGCGAATGCCATGCCGATCAGGAAGAACACGAAACTCGACAGGATCACCGGCACCACCAGCTTCTTTTCGTGCTGGTAGAGCCCGGGCGCAACGAAGGCCCACACCTGCCACATCACGTAGGGCAGCGCGATCACGAAGGCTGCCATCAGCGTCACCTTCAGGGGCACCAGGAACGTGCCCGTCACATCGGTGGCGATCATCGACGCGCCCGGCGGCAATGACTTCAGCAGCGGCGCGGCCAGCAATGCGTAGATTTCCTTGGCCCACGGAAAGAGGCACACCAGCACCACCACCACCGCTCCGATCGCGTGCAGCAAACGCGTGCGCAGTTCGAAGAGGTGCGACAGGAAAGTTTCCTGTGCTGCGGTCGTGGACGTGGGTTCGCTCATCGGCGCGTGATCATTCAGATCCGGTCAAAGCCGGGCAGCGAGGCTTGCCGCACGGGCGGCGCCGGCGCGGAGTCCGCCAGTTCGCCGCCCGGTTCGCGAGCGGGAGGCAGAGACTCCGGCAGGGCGGCGGCGGCGTGCGTTTCGGCGGCGGCGGCGTCGACGCCATCCTGCAGCTGCTGTTCGACACTCCTGATCTCCGTTTGCGCGCCTTGTGCCGCGGACTCGACCGACGACTTAAGGTCCTGCGCGGCCGACTGTACTTCCTTCTGCAACTTCCGCAATTCGTCCAATTCGATCTCGCGACTGATGTCAGTCTTGACGTCGGCCACATAACGCTGGAGGCGGCCGAACAGGTGCCCCATCGTGCGCGCCGCCTTCGGCAGCCGCTCGGGGCCGATGACGATCAGCGCCACGACGGCAATGACGACGAGTTCAGAGAAGCCGATATCGAACATGGGATCGGGAATGACGCTTGCGAAGCGACGTGGGCACCAGACCGGCAAGGCCCGGCATTGCAATGAAGATGCTGCGGCTGCCCGCTGCCAGCAGCCTCTTCACGGCACCCCCGCGCTCGCGGTCAGGACTTCGTCGTTTCCTTCTTGATCTCGGCGTCGATGGTCTTGCCGGGGATCTGCTGCGCCGTCGCCTGCGCGTCGGCCGCGGTGCTGCTGGCCGCATTCGGATCGTCCGGAGTCTTCATCCCGTCCTTGAAGCCCTTGACCGCGCCGCCCAGATCCTGGCCGATGTTGCGCAGTTTCTTGGTCCCGAAGATCAGGACGACGACCACCAGAACGATCAGCCAATGCCAGATGCTCAAGCCACCCATGGTGTACTCCTTCAGTTCTTGGGTCGGAGGATCATCGGTCCCAACGGGTCCGGACCGCCTACCACGTGAATGTGAACGTGCTGTACTTCCTGCCGGCCTACGCGGCCGGTATTGATGATCGTGCGAAATCCGTCGCCAGCCCCTTCCTGTCGCGCGAGCGACCCCGCCATCGCCAACATCCGGCCAAGCAACGGCGCGTGCGCAGCGGTGGCGTCGTACAGCGTTGCAATATGCAGCTTCGGAATCATCAGGAAATGCACCGGCGCCACGGGCTGGATGTCATGGAACACCAGCATGTCGTCGTCCTCGTACACTTTGCGGCTGGGAATTTCGCCTCGGACGATGCGGCAGAAAATGCAACTGGGGTCGGTCACCTGCATGGGCCAAAGGGATTCCGTGATGGGCGGGAACGCGCAAGACCCCATTGTATCGCCCTCCGGGTCCGGGACCGGTGGACGGCTTCCGCAGCCGGTTCGGCCCCTGTTGACGCAGCACCCCTCGGCGCGTTTGACCGGTTCCGGCGCTATTTCGGCCGTGCGGCCTTTTCCGCGTGACCGGAAACCCCCTCTCGTCGCGCCAGTTCGGCCAGCACATCGGCGGGCCCCAGGCCATGCTGCGCCAGCAATACCAGGCAATGGAACCACAGATCGGCCACCTCGGCCGTGACGCGGGCCGGATCGCCCCCTTTGGCGGCCAGCACCACCTCCGTGGCTTCCTCGCCGATCTTCTTCAGGATGGCATCGTCGCCGCGCGCCAAGAGCGACGCAACATAGGAAGCGCCCGCGTCGGCGCCCTTGCGCGATGCAATGGTGGCGGCCACGCGGGCAAGCACGTCGTCCTGCATTCCGTGATCAGTCATTGCCGTAGATCGCCCTGGGGTCCTGCAGCACGGGTTCGACGTCATGCCAGGCGCCGGCGTCGAGCTTGAGGTGGAAGCAGCGTTCGCGGCCGGTATGGCAGGCAATCCCGCCGACCTGGTCGACCAGCAGCAGAACCGCATCGCTGTCGCAGTCAAGCCTGATCTCGCGGACCCGCTGCACGAAACCCGATGTTTCGCCCTTGCGCCATAGCTTTTGGCGCGAGCGGGACCAGTAATGCGCCTCACGCGTGGCGGCGGTCTTCGCCAGCGCCTCGCGATTCATCCACGCCAGCGTCAGCACGCGCAGCGACACCGCGTCCTGCGCGATCGCGCCGACCAGTCCATCGGTGTTGAAGCGCACCATGTCGAGCCACGCCTCGCTCATCGCATCTCCAGGCCGGCGCCAGCCATCACCGCCTTGGCCTGCGCGATCGTGAACTCGCCGTAATGAAAGATGCTGGCGGCCAGCACTGCGTCGGCCCCGCCGATGCGAATGCCGTCGACCAGGTCCTGCAACGTGCCCACGCCGCCCGAGGCGATGATCGGCACGTCCACGGCATCGGCCACGGCCCGCACCAGCCGCAGGTCGAACCCGGTGCGGGCGCCGTCCCGATCCATGCTGGTCAGCAGGATTTCCCCGGCGCCCAGGGCGACCACTTCCTCCGCCCATTCGATCACGTCGATGCCGGTGGGTGTGCGGCCGCCGTGGATGAACACCTGCCACTGATCCACCGCGCATTTCTTGGCGTCGATGGCGGCCACGATGCATTGGGCGCCAAAACGTGCCGAAGCCTCCCCGAAGAGGTCGGGGTTCTTCACGCCGGCGGTGTTGATGCTCACCTTGTCCGCGCCTGCATTGAGCAGCGCGCGCACGTCCTCGACGGCGTTGACCCCGCCGCCCACCGTCAGCGGGATGAACACCTGCGACGCGACCGCCTCGATCATCTCGTACAGCAGGCCGCGATTTTCGACACTGGCGCGGATGTCGAGAAACGCGAGTTCGTCGGCGCCCTGCTCGTCGTAGCGGCGCGCGACTTCGACCGGGTCGCCGGCGTCGCGCAGGTTGACGAAGTTGATGCCCTTGACGACGCGTCCGTCCGCAATGTCGAGGCAGGGAATGATGCGCTTGGCGAGGCCCAACTAGCTACCCGCCGCGACCTTGAGCGCTTCCTTGAAATCCAGCGTGCCCTCGTAGATCGCGCGCCCGGCAATGGCCCCGATGATGCCGTCGGCCTCGTACTGCACGAGCGCGCGAATATCGTCCATCGACGACAATCCGCCGGAGGCGATGACCGGCACCCTGACCTCGCGCGCAAGCTTGACGGTGGCTTCGATGTTGATGCCGGAGAGCATGCCGTCGCGTCCGATGTCCGTGTAGATGATGCCTTCCACGCCATAGTCCTCGAACTTGCGGGCGAGATCCACGACGTCGTGTCCGGTCATCTTCGACCAGCCGTCGGTGGCCACCTTGCCGTCGCGGGCGTCGAGCCCGACGATGATGTGGCCCGGAAAGGCCGAGCAGGCTTCGTGCAGGAAGCCGGGGTTCTTGACGGCCGCCGTGCCGATCACGACGTAGGAAAGGCCGTCGTCGAGGTAGCGCTCGATGGTGTCGAGATCGCGAATGCCGCCACCCAGCTGGATGGGGATGTCCTCGCCGATCACGCTGACGATCTCGCGAATCACCGATTCGTTCTTCGGAATGCCGGCGACGGCCCCGTTGAGATCGACCAGATGCAAGCGCTGGGCCCCCTGCTCCAGCCAATGCTGGGCCATCGCGGCGGGATCTTCGGAAAAGATGGTGACCGCCTGCATGTCGCCCTGGCGCAGGCGCACGCAGTGGCCGTCCTTGATGTCGATGGCGGGAATGATTTGCATGGCGGCGGCAGCAGGGGCTGCAGGAGCGACGGTGGCGAGGGGCCGAAGGGGTCTGGGGGCGGGGGTCGGGACGGCGGTCAGGCGCGGCCGTCCCAGTCGACGAAATTGGCAAGCAGCGCCAAACCGGCGCGTTGGCTTTTTTCCGGGTGGAACTGGGTAGCGAAGATATTAGCCCGCGCAATCGCGCAAGTAAACGGCGCCGGATAGTCGGCGGTGCCCACTGTCAGCCCGGCGTCGGCTGGCTCGGGGTAGAAACTGTGCGCGAAGTAGAACCGCGATCCGTCGTCGATGCCCGCCCACAGCGGGTGCCGACGCGACTGGAGCACCGGGCTCCAGCCCATGTGGGGCACTTTGAGGCGTTCGCCATGCAGCATCATTCGTTCATCGCGAAACCGGACCACCCGCCCCGGCAGCACGCCAAGGCAGGCTGTGGGCCCCTCCTCGCTGTCGTCGAACAACATCTGCAGGCCGAGACAGATCCCCAGGAACGGGCGGTCGCGCATGACCTCGAGCACCGTCGCCTTGAGCCCGCTGGACTCGAGGCCGGCCATGCAGTCGGGCATCGCGCTCTGTCCGGGCAACACGATCCGCGTGGCCCGGAGGATGGTGGCGGGATCGGCGGACACCACCACCTCGCGCTCGGGCGCGACGTGCTGCAGCGCCTTGGCTACCGAGCGCAGGTTGCCCATGCCATAGTCGACAACGACGATCATCACGGAATCCGAAGGAAACGAAACAGCGAGCGCGCTACAGCGAACCCTTGGTCGATGGCAGCACGCCGGCGGCACGCGGATCGCGCGTGGCCGCCATGCGCAGCGCCCGGGCGAAAGCCTTGAACACCGTCTCGGCCTGGTGATGGGCATTGTCGCCGCGCAGATTGTCCACATGCAGCGTGACCTGCGCGTGATTGACGAAGCCCTGGAAGAATTCGTGCGCCAAGTCGACGTCAAAGGTGCCGATCATCGCGCGCGTGAACGGGACGTGGAATTCGAGGCCCGGCCGCCCGGAAACATCGATCACCACGCGCGACAGCGCCTCGTCCAGCGGCACGTAGGCGTAGCCGTAGCGGGCGATACCCTTCTTGTCACCGATGGCCGCGCGGAACGCCTGCCCCAGCGAGATGCCGATGTCCTCGACCGTGTGGTGTCCGTCGATGTGCAGGTCGCCGCTGGCGTGCACCGACACATCCACCATGCCGTGGCGCGCCACCTGGTCCAGCATGTGGTCGAGAAACGGCACGCCGGTGGCAAGGTCGGCCCGACCGGCCCCGTCGAGGTCGAGATCGACCTTGATCTGCGTCTCGGCCGTGTTGCGCTCAACCGTCGCGCGACGGGGAACGAATTCGGTGGGTGCATTCATGCGTAGCGCTCGAGGGCGGTTAACAGGGCATCGTTTTCGGCGGCAGTCCCCACGGTGATCCGCAGGCAGTGGTCGAGCAGCGGGTGGGCGCCGTGCAGATTCTTGACCAGTATGCCCGCGTCGCGCAATGTCGCAAACCAGTGTG
Source organism: Betaproteobacteria bacterium (assembly GCA_031396395.1). Lineage (GTDB taxonomy): Bacteria > Pseudomonadota > Gammaproteobacteria > Burkholderiales > Casimicrobiaceae > VBCG01. The sequence continues at coordinate 3,109 of JANNKR010000237.1, read as the reverse complement.
GCGCATCGGGCACCCGGATCACGAAGAAGTTGGCGTGGGTGGGAAAGACGGTGACGCGGCGCATCTCCCGCAGTGCCGCCAGCACCCGGTCGCGCTCCCGGCGGATCAGGCGCACCTGTTCGTCCAGTTCCGCGGCGTGGTCGAGCAGCACCGGCACCACGGCTTGCGTCAGCGCATTGACGTTGTACGGCGAGCGTACCTTGTCGATTTCGGCAATCCACGCCGGATGCCCGACGGCATAGCCCAGCCGGACCCCGGCCATGCCCACCTTGGACAGCGTGCGCACCAGCACCAGGTTGGGGAAATCGAGCACGCGCGGCAGGAACGTGTCGTCGGCGAAGGCCTGGTAGGCCTCGTCCAGCACGACGAGCCCCGGTGCGGCGCGGATGATCCGCTCGACATCGGCGGCCGCGAAGGCATTGCCGGTGGGGTTGTTGGGCGACGGCAGCCACACCAGCGTGGGCTGGTCCGCGGCAATCGCCGCCAGCATCGCCTCGACGTCGAGCGTGAAGTCGGCGCGCAGCGGGACGCCGACGTAACGGAGGTTGGCATACAGCGCATAGAGGCGGTACATCACGAACGTGGGATCCGGTGCCAGCACCACCGCACCCGGTCGCGCGATCACCGCCGTGATCAGCTGCAGCAACTCGTCCGCGCCCGTGCCGAGCACCAGCGCCGCGGCCGGGTCGAGGTGCAGGTGCCGGCGCAGGGCCGCCTTCACCGCGTCGCCGCCTCCATCGGGGTAGCGGTTGACCGGCACGTTGGCCACGGCCGCCGCCATCCGCGCACGGCCCTCGGCCGAGAGTCCGTGCGGATTCTCGTTGGCATCGAGCTTGATCATGCCGTCCGCCTTGGCCACGGGGTAGGCCGCGATCGCCCGGATTTCCGGGCGCACGACGGCCACTACGCGGGCGGCGACGTCGGCGCCTGCGGCAGCGTTGCCGGGCGGCCGGGGATCGTTCATGGCGTGCACGTCGCGGCGGGTTGACCGCGCTGCGTCGATATCGTGGTCATCACGTTGCTCCCTTGTTCCTGACGATCCGCAGCTCGGCCGATCGCGCGTGCGCCGGCAGCCCCTCGCCGCGCGCCAGCTCCGCGGCGATCGGACCGAGCGTCTGCGCCCCGGCCTGGGTGACCCGGAGCACGCTCGTCCGCTTCTCGAAATCGTACACGCCCAGCGGGGATGAAAACCGCGCCGTGCGCCCGGTGGGCAGCACGTGGTTCGGCCCGGCACAGTAATCGCCCAGCGCCTCCGACGCATGGTGCCCCATGAAGATGGCACCGGCGTGGCGAATCTGCGGCAGCAACGCTTCGGGATCCGCCACCGCCAGCTCGAGGTGTTCCGGTGCGATCCGGTTGGCGATCGCGCAGGCTTCCGCGAGGTCACGCGTGCGGATCAGCGCGCCGCGGCCGGCCAGCGAGGCGCGGATGATGGCGGCGCGCGGCATCTCTTCCAGCAGCCGTGCGGCGCTGCGCTCGACTGCGTCCAGCAGCGCGGCGTCGGGAGACAGCAGGATCGCCTGCGCCATTTCATCGTGCTCGGCCTGCGAGAACAGGTCTGCCGCAAGCCAATCGGGATGGGCGGAGCTGTCGGCAATGACGAGGATCTCCGAGACGCCGGCCACCATGTCGATGCCCACCGTGCCGAATACGCGGCGCTTCGCCGCCGCGACGTACGCATTGCCCGGTCCGCAGATCTTGTCCACGGCCGGAACGGTCGCCGTGCCATACGCCAGCGCCGCGACCGCCTGCGCGCCGCCGATTGTGAACGCGCGAGTGACGCCGGCCAGGTGCGCGGCGGCCAGCACCAGCGGATTGCGCACACCGTCCGGCGTGGGTACCACCATGATGATTTCGCGCACGCCGGCCACGTTGGCGGGAATCGCGTTCATCAGCACCGATGACGGATACGCGGCCTTGCCGCCCGGCACGTAGATGCCGGCGCGATCGAGCGGGGTGACCCGCTGGCCGAGTTCGGTGCCATCGGCCTCGGTGATGCTCCAGCCGGCCGATCGCTGCCTTTCGTGAAATGCGCGAATGCGGCGAGCCGCCTCGGTCAGCGCAAGGCGCTGCGCCGCCGGCAACGCGTCGCAGGCGCGGGCCATGTCGGCCGTGGAGACCTCGAGCGCAGCCACGGACACGGCGTCAAGCCGGTCGAAACGGCGCGTGTATTCCAGCACCGCGACGTCGCCGCGAGTACGCACGTCATGGATGATCGCGGCGACCGTGGCGTCCACGCCGGCATCCTGCGCGCTCTCGAACGCAATCAGTATCTCGAGCGCACGATCGAAGCCTTCGTCGGCCGCATCGAGGCGGCGCATGGACAGCGGCGCCATGATCAGGCCGCCGCGTCGGATGGCAGGTGGGTCGAGCCTGTGGCCGCAGCGGCAGCCAGGGCCTCGATCAGCGGCTGCACCAACGCGCGCTTCAGCTTGAGCGCACCGGGATTGACGATCAGCCGGGACGAGATCGGCATGATGTCCTCGACCACCACGAGGTCATTGGCCCGAAGCGTATTACCGGTGGAAACGAGATCGACGATCGCGTCGGCCAGTCCCACGAGTGGTGCTAACTCCATCGATCCGTACAACTTGATCACGTCGACATGCATGCTCTTGGCGGCGAAGTGCTCGCGTGCCGTGCGTTCGTACTTGGTGGCCACGCGGATGCGCCCGCCGCGCTGGACCATTGCCGCCCAGTCACAGGATCGGCGCGTGGCCACGACCAGCCGGCAACGGCCGATCCCGAGGTCGAGCGGCTGATACAGGCCCTCGCCGCCATGCTCAAGCAATACGTCCTTACCCGCCACGCCGGCATCCGCCGCGCCGTACTGGACATACGTCGGCACATCCGTGGGTCGTACCGCCAGAAACCGGACGCCGACCCGATTGGTGGCCAGCACCAGCTTGCGCGAGGTCTCCGGATCGTCGACCGAGACGATGCCCGCGTGCGCGAACAGCGGCAGCGTTTCGTCGAGGATGCGGCCCTTGGCAAGGGCAATGGTCAGCGTGGACATGTGCAAACGGCAGTAAGGCGGAGGATGATTCTACCGTAGGCGAGGCTTCAGCCTCGCGGGCTGGATGCGACGACATCCCCGCGAGGCTGAAGC
>JANNKR010000384.1:0-10815 GCA_031396395.1 Betaproteobacteria bacterium | reverse complement strand
GCGCTGGTGCAGAACGTCCCCACCGCCGCCAACATCCGGCATTACGCGCAGATCGTGCGCGAGCGGTCGATCTTGCGGCAATTGGCCGCGACAGCTGGGGAGATTGCGGACTCTGCGTTCAACCCGATGGGGCGGAATGCAAAGGCCGTGCTGGACGAGGCTGAAGCCAAGGTTCTCCACATCGCGGAGCAAGGGTCGCGCGGCGCGCAGAATTTTCAGTCGCTGTCGTCATTGCTGCCCGCGGTGGTCGATCGGATCGAGGCATTGTTCAATCGAGATGATCCATCGGATGTGACAGGGGTGGCGACCGGGTTCACTGATCTGGACCGGATGACGTCGGGGTTGCAACCGGGTGATCTCGTGATCGTTGCCGGACGACCAAGCATGGGCAAGACCTCGCTCGCGGTGAATATCGGCGAACATGTTGCGTTGAACCTCAAGTTGCCCGTTGCGGTGTTTTCCATGGAAATGGGTGCGTCGCAGTTGGCGCTGCGCTTGATCGGCTCGGTGGGCAAGCTCGATCAGCTCGCGTTGCGTACCGGACGATTGAAGGGTGATGACTGGGAACGGTTGTCTGCGGCGTTGGGTCGGTTGAATGAGGCGCCGATTCTGATTGATGAAACGCCCGCGCTCAATGCCATCGAAGTGCGTTCGCGCGCGCGGCGCCTGCACAAGCAGTATGGTCAGTTGGGATTGGTGATCGTCGACTACATCCAGCTGATGCAGGCGAATTCTTCCGGGGAAAATCGCGCTACCGAAATTTCAGAAATATCGCGCGCAATGAAATCGCTGGCCAAGGAGCTGAAGGTGCCGGTCATGGCGCTGTCGCAGTTGAATCGATCGCTGGAGCAGCGGCCGAACAAGCGGCCGGTGATGTCGGATCTGCGAGAGTGCGTGACCGGCGACACGCTGGTCACGTGTGCGAATGGGTCACGCACGCCGATTCGGGACTTGGTCGGGACGGCACCGCGCGTGTTGGCGATGGACGACCAGCGACGAATTCATGTGGCGGACGCTGATCGCGTGTGGTCCGTGGGTATCAAACCTATCCTCAAGATGACACTAGCCAGTGGTCGCGTGCTGCGGGCGACGGCCAAGCATCGAATCTACGGTGCTTCGGGGTGGGTGGTGATGGGGGACGTTAAGGTCGGTGATCGCGTAGCGATGGCGCGGCAGGTGCCGGAAGCCGAGGCGCCGATTCGGTGGCGGGACGACGAGGTCATTCTGCTTGGGCATCTCGTTGGCGACGGAAGCTATGTCAGCCACCAGCCAATGCGCTATACGACGGCATCCGAAGCCAACAGCAAGCTGGTGGAGGACGCCGCAACGCGGGCGTTTGGGGCAACGGTCAATCGCCACGAAGGGCGAGGCAATTGGCATCAGTTGGTAATTTCCGGCAATGGCAATCGTTGGCATCCACAGGGCGTCAATCTCTGGCTGCGGAATCTCGGAATCTACGGACAGCGTTCGCACGACAAACACCTGCCATCGGATGTCTTCCGGCTGGAGAACGACCAGGTGGCGCTACTGCTGCGTCACCTTTGGGCTACCGATGGCTCGATTCACGTGCGCAAGTTCGGCCAACGTGGAGCGCCGCGTGTCTACTTCAGCACCTGCAGCGAGCGCTTGGCGCTGGATGTTGCGGCGCTATTGTTGCGGTTTGGAATCGTCGCGCGCTTGCGGTCAACGGTGAAGTCCGGCTATCGCCCGGTCTACAATGTGGACGTCTCAGGCGCCAGCCAGCAGCGACTTTTCCTTGAACGTGTTGGCGTAGCGGGCGCACGGATGGAGGTTGGCGCCGCGCTGGCGCAGGCACTCGAATCGATTTCCTCGAATCCCAATGCCGATACGTTGCCCGAAGTGGTGTTCGAGCAGGTGCGCGCCACCATGCGCGCGCGGGGGATCACGACACGGGCGATGGCGGGGCTTCGCGGTACGAGTTACGGCGGTGCTTCGCACTTTTCTTTCGCCCCCTCGCGGTCGACGGTGGCCAACTACGCCGCAATCCTTGAGGATGACGTACTTGCACGATGGTCTACTGACGATCTCTTCTGGGATCGCGTTGTGGATATTCGTGCGGACGGCGAGGAGGAAGTGTTCGATTTGACCGTGCCTGGACCCAGTTCCTGGCTTGCGGACGGCATCGTCAGCCACAACTCGGGCGCGATTGAGCAGGATGCAGATGTGATCCTGTTCATCTACCGCGACGAGGTCTACAACCCGGAGACGCAGGACAAAGGGACGGCGGAGATCATCATCGGCAAGCAGCGGAATGGACCGATTGGGACGGTCAGGCTTACGTTCATGGGCGAGCACACGCGGTTTGAGAATTTTGCTTCGCCGGGTAGTTATTAGGTTCTCTAATTGACGTTAAGCATCAGACACATCGGGAAACGCCATGAACGCCCAAGTCAGACGAACATCGTCCGCATTGTTCGAAAGTGTACTAATCTTTGACGGTAGAACTGCTGCACTTTCTGCGCCCTCCCATGTTCTGGTACGAGGCAACAAGATCGTCCGTATTTCTCCGTCTCCGATTGGGGGCGAGGATCGAGTCGGGGCGACGGTCATCGACGGAGCCGGTCGCACGCTGATGCCGGGGCTGATCGACGCGCATGCCCACATGCTCATGGAAAGCATTCCGCTGGGAACTGCCATGACATCGGATATTGGCTACCTCAACCTCGTTGCCGGGCAGGCTGCCGGGAAGCAACTACTCCGCGGTTTCACCGCCGTCCGCGACGTCGGCGGTCCCTCCTTCGCTCTCAAACGCGCCATCGACGAGGAAATCCTGCCCGGTCCGCGCATCTATCCTTCTGGCGCGATGATCTCGCAGACCTCCGGCCATGGAGACTTCCGCCAGGCCAACGAGCATCCATTGGATTTGTGTTGTGCCCCGCTCAGTTTTCCCGAGCAAGCCGGCGTAGCGGCAATCGCCGACGGTGTTCCGCAAGTTCTGTTCCGTGTGCGCGAAAGCCTGAAGAAGGGCGCCAGCCAGATCAAGGTGATGGCCGGTGGCGGCGTTGCCTCCAACTACGACCCGCTGGACGTTTCGCAATACACCTTCGAAGAGATGAAGGCGGCGGTCGATGCCGCCGAGAGTTGGGGCACCTATGTCACCGTCCACGCTTACACCCCGAAGGCCGTCCAAATGGCGATCCAGGCCGGTGTGAAATGCATCGAGCACGGCAACATGGTGGACGAGAATACCGTTCGCCTCATGGCCGAGAAAGGTGTGTGGTGGTGTCTGCAGCCTTTTCTTGACGACGAAGATGCGATTCACTTCCCCGAAGACTCCGACAACCGGAGGAAGCAGCTCACGATGACACGCGGTACGGACACGGCCTACGAATACGCGAAGAAATACAAGATCAGGACCGCGTTCGGTTCAGACACGCTGTTCGATGCCAAGCTCGCCGCACGGCAGGGGGCGCAGCTCGCCAAGCTGGTCCGTTGGTATGCTCCGGCCGAGGTTCTGACGATGGCCACCAGCGACAACGCCCAACTTCTGGCGATGTGCGGTGAACGCAATCCCTATCCCGGCAGGCTCGGCGTCGTCGAGGAAGGCGCGCTGGCCGACCTGTTGCTCGTGGACGGCGACCCTGTCGCGAACATCAAACTTATCGAGGACCCGGAACAGAACTTTCTGGTCATCATGAAGGATGGAAAGCTTTTCAAGAACATCGCGCCATGATGCATGGCAACGGGTTGCCGCGGACGGCCCGCTGCGCGGCCTGCCTAAGGAAATTGGAAAATGCGCCTGGCCAACTGCCATAACTTCCACGACTTTCGCGAATTGGCCAAGCGCCGGCTGCCGGGTCCGATCTTCAACTACATCGACGGCGCAGCTGACGATGAAGTGACTTATCGCAGGAATACGGCGAGCTTCGAGCGCTGCGATCTGGTGCCCGATGTCCTGCGGGGGGTGGCCTCCGTCGATCTGTCCGTGACCGTCATGGGTCAGAAGCTTGCGGTGCCCTTCTATTGCTCTCCGACTGCCCTTCAACGCCTGTTCCACCATCAAGGCGAACGCGCGGTCGCGGCGGCCGCATCAAAGTACGCGACGATGTTCGGCGTATCCTCGCTCGGCACGGTCAGCTTGGAGGAGTTGCGCCAAGCCTACTCGACGCCGCAGATGTATCAGTTCTATTTTCACAAGGATCGCGGCCTCAATCGCGCCATGCTTCAACGCGCCAGGGATGCGGGTGTCGAGGTCATGATGCTGACCGTAGACAGCATCACCGGCGGCAACCGCGAGCGGGACCTGCGCACCGGTTTTTCGATTCCGTTCAGGCTTACGCTCGGCGGCATGCTTCAATTCGCGCGCAAGCCGATGTGGGGCCTGAACTATGTGACCCACGAACGTTTCAGTCTGCCCCAGCTCGACAAGCATGTCGACATGGGCGGGGGCACCATGTCGATCGGGCGCTACTTCACCGAGATGCTGGACCCTTCCATGAACTGGAGCGATGTGGCCGAAATGGTCCGGGACTGGAACGGGCAGTTCTGCCTGAAGGGCGTCATGTCGGTGGAGGATGCCAAGCGTGCGGCGGATATAGGCTGCACCGGTATTGTTCTATCGAACCACGGCGGTCGGCAGCTGGATGGCTCGCGGTCGGCCTTCGATCAACTGGCGGAAGTCGTCGCTGCCGTGGGTGATCGCCTGGACGTCATGATGGATGGAGGGATTCAGCGCGGAACGCACGTTTTGAAAGCCCTTTCGCTCGGCGCCAAGGCGGTGGGCATCGGGCGCTTCTATCTGTTTCCTCTGGCTGCCGCGGGTCAAGATGGTGTCGAGCGGGCCCTGGGCCTCATGCGGGCGGAGATCGAGCGAGGGATGAAGCTGATGGGGTGCGCCTCGATCAGCCAACTCTCGCGCGACAATCTGCGGTTCAGGTAGTTGGCGTTTACGCAGGGCCAACCATTCAGTTCGGTATCGTGGTCGCCGCCGATGAATCGAGGAACGAGACGATGACTGCAATCGGTTCAAGAGTGGTCAATATCGAGGAGCTGACGCTCGAACATTATGCCAAGGGCGACAGGTTCGAGAGCAACTCGGTGCGCATGGGGCCGCTTCTTGGCGCAAAGAATCTTGGATACTCCTACGACATCGTTCCACCAGGCAAGCGCTCGTGTCCGTTTCACAGCCATCGCGCAGAAGAGGAAATGTTCTTCATCGTGAAGGGAACGGGCACGCTGCGCTACGGCAATGAGACGAGGAAGATCCGGGCCGGTGACGTGATCTGCTGCCCGACCGGTGGGCCCGAGACTGCGCACCAGATCATCAACGACTCCGCCGATGACCTGGCCTATCTTTCCGTCAGCACGATGCTTCCGGCTGAAGTCTGCGAGTACCCGGATTCGAAGAAGGTCGGCGCCTTCGGTGGTGGGCTGCGGCATATGACGCGTAACGAGCATCACCTTGACTACTGGACGGATGAGGTGTCGGATGTCTGATGGGTCATGCCACACTTGAACCGTCGCAGTGGTTTGCGTCCAAACAAGGAAGCACGCTGAGCACTTTGAGGTCCCCATGCCCCTGACCGAACTCAACCACTACTTTGTCCGCTCGCATGACCTGGAGCGCTCCCGCCATTTTTACTGCGACATCCTCGGCTTCGAGGAAATGCCGCGGCCGGATTTTCCGTTCCCGGGCTACTGGCTCGGCGTCAACGGCAAGATCCAGGTGCACATGGGCCTCGACGGCATTGCGGAGTCCGATGTTTACTACTTCGGCACGACCGCGCAATCGGCCCGCAACAATTCCGGTGTCGTCGACCATATCGCGTTTCTCGCCACCGAGCCGGAAAAATTCGCGCAACGCCTTGGTGAAGCTGGGCTGCCGTCGCGCAACCGGTACTTCGCGCAGATCAAGCTGTTCCAGATCTTTGTGACCGACCCGGATGGCCTGACCATCGAGCTCAACTTCCTCGATGTGCCGGCGAAGCCGGCGTGGGCCTGACTGCTCACCAGGCCACTCATAACAATGGACTCCGGCTCCATGCGAAAGCACCAAGGCAGTTGTCACTGTGGCGCGGTCCGTTTCGAGATCGAGACCGACTTCCCCGAGTTGACGACCTGCGACTGCTCAATCTGCCGACGCAAGAACGCACTGATGGTGAAGGTGCACCAGAACCACTTCAAATTGCTCGCAGGCGAAGATGCGCTCATCGAATACCAGTTCCATACGCTGACCGCGCGCCACTTTTTCTGCAGAATATGCGGGATCTATCCGTTCCACCGCAAGCGCGTTGCCCCGGACCATCTTGGCGTTAACGTCTTTTGCCTGCACGACTTTGATCCACAGGGAATTCCCGTGCGCAGGACTATGGGTGCGGCGATGGATTGACCCGTTCCCAAGGCGGTCCTGCCGTGGCGCCGCGGCAACATCTGGCCGAATCTGATCGAGACCATAAGGAGACCGAGAAATGCCCCTCGCATTGCCCACTGGACAGTATCGTGCAGAGAACGCCTCGCTGGTAGGCTCGGCGTTTGTCGACACCAGCCTTGAAGGCGCGACATTCAACGATGTCAATCTGCGCGGCGCGCGGTTTTCCGATGTCGCGCTGACCGGCGCGACCATTCGCAACGCCTGCCTCGGCAATGTGCTGATCGAGAATGCCAACGTCACAGGCATGCGCATCGACGGCATCCTGGTCACGGAGCTATTGCGGGTGTATCGGGAGCATCTGCCGAAAGCCGACGCTGCCGGCCGATAGCGGCTGGTGGATGGTCCACCCGCATGAAGACCATCGGCCTCATCGGCGGCATGAGTTGGGAATCGACCATTCCCTACTACCGGCACATCAACGAAGCGGTGAAAGTCCGACTGGGCGGCCTGCATTCGGCCAAGGTCATCCTGTTCAGCGTGGATTTTCACGACATCGAGCAATTGCAGCATGCGGGCCAATGGGACGAGGCAGGCGCCGTGCTGGCCAGCGCCGCCAGGGCGTTGGAGCGGGCCGGCGCGGACTTCCTCGTCGTGTGTACCAACACGATGCACAAGGTGGCGCCGGCCATCGAGGCGGCCGTGCGTATTCCGCTATTGCACATTGCCGACCCGACGGCGCAGGCCATCAAGCGCGCGGGATTGCACACGGTGGGCCTGCTGGGAACGCGCTTTACGATGGAGCAGGCGTTCTACCGCGACCGCCTGCAACAGGATCACGGCATCAACGTGCTGGTCCCCGATGTGGCCGATCGCGAAGCAGTGCACCGGATCATCTACGAGGAACTGTGCCTTGGGCACGTCAAGGATGCGTCGCGTGATGTCTATCGCGTGGTGATGGCCCGGCTGGTGGCGCAAGGCGCGCAGGCAGTGATTCTCGGCTGCACGGAAATTTCGTTGCTGGTGGCCGCGAGCGATGCCGCCGTCCCGCTGTTCGACACGACCGCCATCCACGCGCAGGCCGCGGCGGAACTTGCACTGGAGCCCCAACGATGATTGCAATCCTGCTGATGGCGGCCAGCGCCGGGATCATCCTGCTGCTGGGGTCTATTCATCTCGCCATCACGTTCTCGGGCAACAAGCTCAGTCCGCGCAGCGCGGCGCTGATGACTGGCATGCAGGAGATCTCGCCGGTGATTTCGAAGGAAACCACGATGTGGAAGGCATGGATCGGCTTCAATGCCAGCCACAGCATGGGCGCGATCCTGTTCGGCCTCGTCTATGGCTACCTGGCGCTGGCGCATAGCCAACTGCTGTTCCATTCGCCCTACCTGCTGCTGGTAGGCCTGGCGATGCTGCTGGGCCTGGTCACGCTGGGGAAGCTCTATTGGTTCAGCGTGCCGTTCATCGGCATTGGCATCGCGCTGGTTTGCTACTGCGCCGGTGTGGCATGGTCGTGGCTGTGAATCCTGCCGTCCTCTTTGCCGGCGACGGATGGCGTGTCAGCGAACTGCAGCAGGCCGACGTGCCACGCCTGCAGGCGTTCTTTGATGCCAACCCCGAGTACTTCCACACGATCGGTGGCGAGGGCCCCAAGGTCACCACGGCGCAGGAGGAATTCGACAGCGTGCCCCCGCCCGAATTTCCCTACCGGCAACGCTGGATGCTGGCGTGGACGGACGCCGATGGCGCGATCGTGGGGATGGCGGATGTCTTGGCCGACTTCAATGCGGAGCGCGTCTGGCATGTCGGGCTGTTCATCGTCGCCACATCGCTGCACGGGCACGGCGCCGCATCATTGATGTACCGGCAGCTCGAGCTCTGGATGCGCGCGGACGGCGCGCAGTGGGTGCGGCTGGGCGTGGTCCTGGGCAATGTCCGCGCGGAGCGCTTCTGGCAGCGCCAGGGATATGCGGAACTCCGCCAGCGGCATGCCATTCCAATGGGCGTGCGCAGCAACACGGTGCGGGTGCTGATGAAGCCGCTGGCGCAGGGCACGGTTGCCGATTATCTTGCGCTTGTAGGACGCGACCGGCCCGACGCCCCCTAGTATGGTGTAATTCGCCTTGGTGACAACCCGTGGGACAAGCGGGGCGCGCCCCATTCGCAACGAACCCGACCTCAGATGACCTCCAACAACAATCGCACCGCCGTCGTCACCGGCATCACCGGGCAGGATGGCGCCTATCTCGCCCGTCACCTCCTCGACAAGGGCTATCGCGTCTTCGGCACCTTTCGCCGCGGCAGTTCGGTCAACTTCTGGCGCATCGAGGAGCTGGGCATCGCGCAGCACGAGCGGCTGCAACTGGTGGAGTTCGACCTCCTGGACGCCGGCTCGGGCATCCGTCTGCTGGAGAAGGCGCAGCCGCAGGAGGTCTACAACCTCGCGGCGCAAAGCTTCGTGGCCGTGTCCTTCGATCAGCCCGTCAACACCGGGATGATCACGGGCATTGGCGTGGTGAACCTGCTCGAAGCCATCCGTGTCGTGGATCCCAGGATCCGCTTCTACCAGGCCAGTACGTCGGAGATGTTCGGCCATGTGCAGGAAGTCCCGCAGAGCGAGCGCACGCCATTCTATCCGCGCAGCCCATACGGCGTGGCCAAGCTCTTCGCGCACTGGTCGACGGTCAATTACCGCGAGTCGTACGGCATCTTCGGATCCAGCGGCATCCTGTTCAATCACGAGTCGCCGCTGCGCGGCCGTGAATTCGTCACGCGCAAGGTCACGGACGCCGTCGCGCGTATTGCTCTCTCCAAGCTCGACGCGTTGGAGCTGGGCAACATGGATGCGCAGCGCGACTGGGGCTTTGCCGGCGAATACGTTGACGGCATGTGGCGGATGCTGCAGCAGGAGAAGCCCGACACCTTTGTGCTGGCCACGGGCCGCATGCAATCGGTGCGGCGCTTCGTCGAGCTCGCCTTCGAAGCGGCGCACATTCCGCTGGCCTGGAAAGGGCAGGGCGTGGACGAAATCGGCATCGACACGCGCAGCGGCACCACGCGCGTGCGTGTCAACAAGGCGTTCTATCGGCCGGCGGAAGTGGAGCAGTTGCTGGGCGACCCCGGCAAGGCGCTGCGCGAACTGGGCTGGGCGGCCACCACGCCGCTCGAGGAATTGTGCCGGCTGATGGTGGCGGCGGACCTGAACCGCGTGGAACGTGGCGTCTCCTACTGAACGCGTCCTGGTCACCGGCGCCGGTGGCTTCACCGGCCAGTACCTCTGCGCGCTGCTGCGCCAACGCGGGTACCGCGTCATCGGGCTCACCGAAAATGCGCCCGCCGGTGCGGACGAAGTCGAGGCCAACCTGCTCGACCGGGCATCGGTGCAGGCGGCCATTCACGCCGCGGCGCCCGACCGGGTCGTGCACCTGGCCGCCATCGCGTTTCCCGGCCACGCGCGCATCGACGAAATTTACCGGACCAATCTCGAAGGCTCGCTGACACTGCTGGAAGCGCTGGCCGATGCCGGACACGGGAAAGGTGGCGTGCTGCTGGCCAGCACGGCTACCGTGTACGGCGCCGTGGACTCGGCAGCCATCGACGAATCGTCGCCGCTCCATCCGGGCACGCATTACGCCATAAGCAAACAGGCGATGGAGCAGATGGCGCGGCTGTTTGCGGCGCGGTTGCCCATCACTGTCGTGCGACCCTTCAACTACACCGGACCCGGCCAGCGCGAGCCCTACCTCGTGCCCAAGATCGTCCGCCACTTCGCGGAAGGGGCAACGTTCATCGAATTGGGCAACGTCGATGTCGTCCGCGATTTTCTGGATGTGCGCACGGTGGTCGACCTGTATGCGCGCCTCATCAGCACGCCCGCGGCGGCGGGGCAGACAGTCAACATCTGCTCGGGTACGGGCCGGTCGATCCAGTCGATCGTGACGGCGCTGGAAGGCATCACCGGCCACTCGATCGAGATACGCGTCAATCCGCAATTCGTGCGCGTGGGCGAGCCGCGACAGATGGTCGGATCGGCGGCGCGCCTGCACGCACTGATCGGCGCACCGCTCGCCGTACCTTTCGAGTCGACCTTGCGCGACATGCTGGCTGCTCGCGTGGTGTAAGTGCCAGGTCGGTGGTCCTGTTTCGCGGCGGCTTGGTCAGTGTCTCGCGCCGTCGCGAAAGTACAGGTCGATCGCGACCCGCATGGAGAGCCTCGGCGCCGCCGCCATGCGGCCGCACGAGCGGCGGACCAGGACGGCGGGTGGGGACGGCGCTAGAGCACTTCTGCCGCGTGGTCGGCCAGCCGCGAGCGCTCGCCGCGCTGCAGGGTGACGTGACCCGAATGCGACCACCCCTTGAACCGGTCGACCACGTAGGTGAGGCCGGAACTGCCCTCGGTGAGATAGGGCGTATCGATCTGCGCAATGTTGCCCAGACACACCACCTTGGTGCCGGGGCCGGCGCGCGTGATCAGCGTCTTCATC
>JANNKR010000372.1:0-1941 GCA_031396395.1 Betaproteobacteria bacterium | reverse complement strand
CGCAACGGCGACTGGGCGACGGTGACGTCCAACGACCTTTTCGCCAACAAGAACGTGGTGGTGTTCTCGCTCCCGGGCGCGTTCACGCCGACCTGCTCGTCCACCCACCTGCCGCGCTTCAACGAACTGTGGCCCGCATTCAAGGCCCAGGGCATCGATTCGATTATCTGCATTTCCGTCAACGATCCATTCGTGATGGAGGAGTGGGGCCACGACCAGGAAGCCGAGAACGTATTTCTGCTTGCTGATGGCAACGGCGAGTTTACGCAGAAGATGGGCCTGCTCGTCGACAAGTCGGATCTCAATTTCGGGAAGCGCTCGTGGCGCTATTCGATGTTGGTGCGCAACGGCACGATTGAGAAGCAATTCCTGGAGCCGCAGGAACCGGGGGACCCGTTCAAGGTCTCCGATGCGGACACGATGCTGCACTACATCAACCCGAAGGCGAAGAAGCCCGATCAGGTGGCGATTCTCACGCGTGACGGCTGCCAGTTCTGCGTGAAGGCAAAGCGCCAGCTGACTGAAGCCGGGTACGATTACGCCGAGATCACGCTGCCGCACACGATCCGCTCCCGGGCCATCGGCGCGATCGCCGGTGCCGGCACGGTGCCGCAGATCTTCATCAACGGCAACCTGATCGGTGGTTCTGAAGCACTGGAAGCCTACCTGCGCAAGGCGGCGTAAGAAATCGCGCCGGCAGCAAGACGTAACGGGGACCGGGCTTGCCCGGTTTCCGCCGTCCATAAAGGGGATAGCAACATGAGCAGCATCGAGTCGATGCAAGGGAGTGCCATGGTGACTGACGTTGCCGTGATCGGAGCCGGGACCGCGGGCCTTTCTGCCTATCGCGCAGCCCGGGCGGCCGGCAAGCGCGTGCTGCTGATCGAGGGCGGCCCCTACGGCACCACCTGCGCGCGCGTGGGTTGCATGCCGAGCAAGCTCCTGATCGCGCCGGCGGAGGCCGTGCATGCGGTCGAGCGCTTCAAGGCTTTCGGCCTGCAGCTCGATGGGGCGGTCAAGGTCGATGGTCGCGCCGTGATGGCGCGCGTCAAGAGCGAGCGCGATCGTTTCGTCGGGTTCGTCCTGAGCGATGTGGAGGAGATCCCTGTCGCCGATCGCGTACTCGGTCATGCGCGTTTCGTCGATGATACGACGTTGCGCGTGGACCAACACGTGACGATCAAGGCGAACAGCGTGGTCATCGCCACCGGCTCGTCGCCGTCGTTTCCGCCGGCATGGAAGGCGCTGGGCGATCGCCTCGTCACCAATGACGAGGTATTCGAATGGGACGACCTGCCGGAAAGCGTGGCCGTGTTCGGTCCCGGCGTGATCGGACTGGAACTGGGCCAGGCGCTGCACCGGCTGGGTGTCCGGGTCAAGGTGTTCGGGCGCGGCGGTGGTGTCGGGCCGCTGGCGGATCCGGCATTGCTGGTGGAGGCGCGCCAGGTGTTCGGCGACGAGTTCTACCTCGACACGGACGCGCATGCCGAAGTTTCGCGCGACGGTGACGACGTGGTGGTCAAATATCGCGCCCTGGACGGCAGCGCGCAGGTGGAGCGCTTTTCATTCCTGCTGGCGGCAACGGGACGCACCCCCAACCTGCGCAACCTGGGTCTCGAGAACACCAGCGTCACCCTCGATTTGAACGGTGTGCCGCTGTTCGACCGCAACACGCTGCAATGCGACGACACGGGCATCTTCATCGCGGGCGACGCCAACAACGATGTGCCGCTGCTGCACGAGGCGGCTGACGAGGGGCGCATTGCCGGCGGGAATGCGGCCACGTATCCGGTTGTCCGTTCAGGCTTGCGCCGCGCGGGTCTGGGTGTGGTCTTCACCGATCCGCAGATTGCGGTGATTGGCGGCGGGTTTGCGGCAGTGGGGGGCGGGGCGCCCGGCACCGGCGGGGGGGCGTTGGGGTACGACGGCGGGGGGCGGGGG
>JANNKR010000369.1:0-6873 GCA_031396395.1 Betaproteobacteria bacterium | reverse complement strand
GGCCGCCGGGTTATGCGTCGCGCACGTGCCGGCGGCACAGCCCGGCGTTGCCACGGCGGTTCCGGGTCGGCGAGCCCCCAGCCGCGGGGGTTCGCCGCTAACGATGCCCGCGCGGCTGAAGCCGCGCCTACCGGCATTCTCATCCGCCTGCGGGCATACGCGTCACGCCAGCGGCGCAACCTTCACCACTTCCTCGGCGGTCGTGGTGCCGGCAGCTACCTTCATCGCGCCGGATACGCGCAGCGGCTTCATGCCTTCCTTGTAGGCCAGCTCGCGGATCGCGCGGTCATCGGCATCGCGGATCACCAGCCGGCGCAACGCAGGCGTCATCACCATGATCTCGTAGAGGCCGATGCGGCCCAGGAAGCCCGTCATCCGGCACTCGAGACAGCCCACCGGCTGCATCACGCTTGCCGGCTTCTCGCCACGCCACGGCGACGTGATTGCGCGCCAGGTTTCATCGTCGGGTGGCTCGCCGGGCGCCTTGCAATGCGGGCACAGCGTGCGTACCAGGCGCTGCGCCATCACGCCCAGCAACGTGGACGAAAGCAGATATGGCGGCACGCCCAGATCGAGCAGGCGTGTAACTGCGGTGGGCGCGTCGTTGGTGTGCAGCGACGACAGCACGAGGTGTCCCGTCAGCGCTGCCTGAACCGCCATTTCGGCGGTGTCGCGGTCGCGCACCTCGCCGACCATGATGATGTCGGGATCCTGCCGCAACAACGTGCGCACGCCAGTGGCAAAATCAACGCCGATATTGGGCGTCACCTGCATCTGGTTGAAGAGCGGCTCGATCATCTCGATCGGGTCCTCGATCGTGCAGACGTTCACCTCCGGCACGGCCAGGAGCTTCAGCGACGAATAGAGCGTGGTGGTCTTGCCCGACCCCGTGGGCCCGGTGACCAGGATCACACCGTTGGGCTCCTTGATCATCCGCTCCCAGCGCACGCGGTCTTCGGGGACGAAGCCCAGATCGGCCCAGTCGCGCACCAGCACCTCGGGCGTGAAGATGCGCATCACCAGCTTTTCGCCGAAAGCGGTGGGCATCGTCGAGATCCGCAGCTCGACCTCGCCGCCGTCCGGCGCCAGCGTCTTGATGCGCCCATCCTGCGGCCGCCGCTTTTCCACGATCTCCATGCGCGCCAGCAGCTTGATCCGCGACGTCATCGCGATCAGCACCGGCTGCGGGATCGCATAGACCTGATGCAGCACGCCATCGATGCGGAAGCGCACGAGACCCACGTCGCGTCGCGGCTCGACGTGAATGTCGGACGCGCGCTGCTCGAACGCGTATTGCCAGAGCCAGTCGACGATGTGGACGACGTGCTGGTCGTTGGCGTCGAGGTTGCCGGCCTTGCCGAGTTCGACCAGCTGCTCGAAGTTGCGCAGGGTGAGTTCGCCCTTCGACGTTTCGCCGGCGCGCTTCATTGACCGCGCGAGGTTGTAGAACTCGCCCAGGTAGCGCTTGATGTCCACCGGATTGGCAAACACGAACTTGACGTCCAGCTTCAGCATGGACTCGAGCTCGTCGGCCCAGGCGCGCATGAAGGGCTCGGCCGTGGCCACCGTCAGCGTAAGCCGATCGACTGCGACCGGCAGGATGCGGAAGCGCTCGGCGTAAGCATTGGACACGACGGCCGTGACGGCGCCCAAGTCCACGGCCAGCGGATCGATATGCAGGTACGGGATCTTGAGCTTGCCGGCCAGCCATTCGACCAGCCAGTCGAGCGTCATCATCCGGAACGGCGGCTTGGCCGACTTCCAGCGCATGGCGGCGATGGTTTCCAGCGGATGGTCGTACTGTTTGGTGCGCACCCGCAGCATGTTTTCAGTGTCCGCAGCGGGCACCAGTCCGTCGGCCACCATCAGCTTCAGGATGTCCTCGAGGCGCAGGCGGCGATCGGGCTGCTTGGGCAGCCGCGCGGCTGCGGCGGCGCCAACATGGGGGGAATTGCTGCCGGAGAGCGGTATCGCCATGGGCCTACTCTACACCGCCGCGGGTGCTTCCGGCACCTGGAACACCTCGCGCAGATACTTCACATACGACGGGTCGTAGTCCATCGTCTTGGAAGGCTCGTCGCTGATCTTGGCCACCGGCTGCCCATTGCAGCGCGTCATCTTGATCACGATCTGGAGCGGCTCGTAACCGAGGTCGTTGGTGAGGTTGGTGCCGATGCCGAAGGACGTTTGCGCGCGGCCCTTGAAGTGTTCGTACAGCCGGATGGCCAGCGGCACATTGAGACCGTCGGAGAACACCATCGTCTTGGTACGCGGGTCGATGCGCATGCGCTGGTAATACGCGATCATCTTCTCGCCCCATTCGAAGGGGTCACCGGAATCGTGGCGCACACCGTCGAAGAGCTTGCAGAAGAAGAGATCGAAGTCGCGCAGGAACGCATCCATCCCGCAGACGTCCGACAGCGCGATGCCGAGGTCGCCGCGATACTCCCGTGCCCACATGTTGAAGGCGAAGGTCTGCGAATCGCGCAGCCGCGGCCCCACCGCCTGGCACGCCTGCAGGTATTCGTGCGCCATCGTGCCGAGCGGGGTCAGGCCGTGCTCCTGCGCGAACTTGACGTTGCTGGTGCCGACGAAATGCGCACCCAGGCCGCCCTTCAGCGCACCCAGAACCTCGTCCTGCCACGCGCGGGAGAAGCGCCGGCGGGTGCCGTAGTCGGCAATGCGGAAATCGGGGCTCGGCACCGTGTTGGCCAGCGCGATTTTCGCGGCCAGGCGGCGGCGGCCTTCGGCGAAATCCGGTTGCCGCACCGTGTGCCGGTAATAGACCTCCGATACGATCGCCAGCACCGGAACCTCGAACAGGATCGTGTGCAGCCACGGCCCCTTGATCGTGATGTCGATTTCGCGGTCGGAGCCGGGGATGCTCGAGACCTTGATGAAGCGGGCGTCAAGGTGAAAGAGTCCCAGCAGGTCGACGAAGTCACTCTTGAAGAACCGCCATTGGCGCAGATAGGAGAGTTCGTCCTGCGTGAACCGCAGGTCGCACAGCGCGCGGATTTCGTGTTCGATTTCCTCCACGAAGGGCGTCAGGTCCACGCCCGGATTGCGGCACTTGAAGCGGTACTCGACCTGCGCCTCGGCGAACTGATGCTGCACGACCTGCATCATCGTGAACTTGTAGAGGTCGGTGTCGAGCAGCGACGGGACGATCATCGGTGGAGCGCTTGGCGCAGTCGGAGGGAACGGGGATGGTACCCGGCACGGCGCACGCCGTCCAAGTGCGCCCGCAGGCCGCTATTCACGTCCGGTGCTGCCGTCGGGCACGATGCGGATGGATCGCGCCATCACCACCGCGAGCAGCGTGCAAGCCACGGCGAACCAGCCCACCCAGTGAAAGTGCGTCAGGCTGCCGTCCGCCGCGCGGCCGATGATGAGCCCGCCCAGCAGTGATGCCACGCCGGAGCCCAATTGCTGCACCGAACCGGAGAAGCTCATGAAGCTGCCCCGCAGTTGCGGCACGACGCTGCCGCTCATAAGCGCCATCGCCGGGCCGAATCGTCCCGGAACGAAGACGAAGAACAACACAAAGACCGCCACCATGCCCACCAGGGGCACCGGCGGCAGATGGGTCATCAGCAGGATAGGCACCACCGAGATGTACGCAAGAATGGCAAAGACCCGCTTCTTGCCGTGGCGGTCGGCCAGCCGCCCGATCCACTGCGCGGTGAACAGCGTGGTCAGTCCACCTGCAAAATACAGCCATGGCAATTCGGTTTCGCCTACGCCGACATTGTCGACAGCGTAGGCGGCAATGAACGGGACGACGAGGAAGACGCTCATCATCAGCGCCACGATGAAGGCGAATGCCCGCAGATGATTGGGCACGCCAAGAATTGCCCGCAGTTGCCCGACCGGATTGTGCCGTTGCGTGCTGCGCAGATTGGCATCGAGCGCCGGCAGGATCCGCCAGGCGATGACGCCAAGCACCAGGGCGAACGACGCGAGCGCGATGAACGGAGCGCGCCACGAAAAATGTGCCGCCAGCCACAGACCAAGCGGCACGCCCGCCACTGCAGCGAGCGAAAACGATGCGGCGATGAAGGCCGTGCCGCGGGCGCGGCGCGCGTAGGGCACCGCGTCAGCCACGATCGTCAGTACCAGCGCGCCGATCACGCCGCCGAATATCCCGGCAACGATGCGCGCCGCCAGCAGCAGCGGATAGGAGGTGGCGAGGCCGCACAGGGCTGTGGCGGCCACGAGCCCGCCGAACAGCGTCAGGAGCGCACGCTTGCGCGACACCCGGTCGATCCAGAACACGGCGACGAAGCCGCTGGCCGCGGCCGCAAACGTGTACGAGGACACGAGAAAGCCGAAATGCTGCGGGTCGAGCTCGAAGATCCGCATCAGCTGCGGCGCGAGCGGCATGATGATCATGAAATCAAGGATGTTGACGAACTGCATCGCCGCCAATGTCAACAACAGCAGAAATTCACGCGGTTGGGGCGAGGTATCGGGCACGATCGATGATGTTGCTTTGGAAAGCGAAGTGGCCGCGAGGCCATCAAACCCATAAATGACTCACGGTCATTTATGGTAGCACGACGGCGTTGGGTGGAGCCCCGCCGCGGGTCGACAACGGCGGGGCCGCGGCTGTGGATTATGATGCCCGCACCCGAACGATCCTGGCGTCCCCGCCCATGCTCATCAGCTGTGTCGCATACCAGAATGGTCGCAAGCTGGCCGACCTCCCCAAGGAGGACATCAGCGAGTACGTCGGTCGCCCCGACTGCTTCGTCTGGGTGGCGCTGTTCGAGCCCACGCCGGACGAACTGGACGACATGGCCGAGGAATTCGGCCTCCACGAACTCGCCGTCGACGACGCGCGTCACGGCCACCAGCGGCCGAAGATCGAGGAGTACGGCGACTCGATGTTTGCCGTGCTGCACACCGTGGAACAGGTCAAGACTCCCGAAGGCGGCGACACGTATGTCACCGGCGAGGTCGATATCTTTGTGGGTCCCAACTACATCCTGTCCGTGCGGCATCGCACGCAGGTGGGGTTTGCCGCGGTGCGCGCGCGCACCGAGCGCGAGCCTGAACTGCTGCGTCACGGCTCGGGCTATGTGTTCTACGCACTGATGGACAACGTCGTCGATCGCTACTTTCCCGTGATCGATGCGCTGGAGACCGAACTCGAGTCGATCGAGGAGCAGATTTTCCAGCAGAACGCGGCCCGACCGAATATCGAAGCGCTGTATGCATTGAAGCAGGAACTGATGATGTTGAAGCACGCGGTGGATCCGCTGATGGAGGCGACGGGGCGGCTGTACGGCGGCAGAGTGCCGCAGATCTGTACGGGGATGGGTGACTACTTCCGCGACGTGTACGACCACCTGCACCGCATTCACGCGTCGATCGAAGGCATCCGCGAAATGCTGACGACGGCAATCCAGGTCAATCTGGGGATGATCTCGCTCGGCGAGAGCGAGGTGACGAAGAAACTCGCCGCGTGGGCCGCCATCATCGCGGTGCCTACGATGGTGGCGGGAATCTACGGCATGAACTTCGAACACATGCCGGAATTGAAATGGGCACTGGGCTATCCGCTGGCGCTCGGAGCGATGCTGGTGATCGACATCTATCTCTACTTCCACTTCCGCAAGGTGAAGTGGCTGTGACGCGGCGATAGCCGCGGTCAGTGCCGGTGGGCCGCCGCCGGATCCGCCGCGACAGGCACCAGCGGGATCACTCGCCCGCCCGATGATGGCATCGCCGCAATCGGCCATGTCGGCTGCAGCGTCGCATGCCGGATGCCAAATTCGTCGGCAAGCACTCGGCGCGCACGCGCGAGCGTGGCGGGCCACTCGTCAGCGCTCGCAATGGCGAGGTGGGCTGAAAGCGCAACACCATCAGCCGACATCGTCCAGATGTGCAGGTCGTGCACGTTCTGCACCCCCGGCAACGCTGCAAGTGCATGGCCTATCGCTTGATAGTCGAGGTGCGTCGGCACGCCATCGAGCAGCACACCGGTGGACTGCTTCAGCAGCCGCCAGGTGGAGCGCAGGATCAGCAGGCTGACCACGATGGACAGGATTGGATCGATCGGCATCCAGCCGGTGGCCATGATCACGCCTCCGGCGATGACCGCGGCAAGCGAGCCGAGGAGATCGCTCATCACATGCAGCAACGCCGCGCGCGTATTGATCGACTCGGTCGCGCGCGACAATACCCATGCGGCAAGGAGATTGGCTGCCAGGCCCGCGAGCGCAATGCCGACCACCATGCCACCGGCGACAGGCACCGGATCGAGGATCCGCTTGACGGCCTCAATCGAGATCAGCGCGACGATTGCCAGCATCGCGATCGCATTGACGAAGGCAGCCAGTACTTCGGCGCGTCCATAGCCAAAGGTCGCACGAACCGACGGCGGCCGACGGCCGATC
This sequence comes from Betaproteobacteria bacterium, assembly GCA_031396395.1. Lineage (GTDB taxonomy): Bacteria > Pseudomonadota > Gammaproteobacteria > Burkholderiales > Casimicrobiaceae > VBCG01. Next base: position 469 of record JANNKR010000369.1, on the reverse strand, counting down.
GCCGCCGCGAACAGTGCAAGCGCAAGAGCGCCGGCATCCGCAATCATGTGACCGGCGTCGGACAGCAGTGCAAGTGATCCCGACAGCCAGCCGCCAACCGCTTCGATCAGCGCAAAGCCCACCGTGATCGCAAGCGCGATCTGCAATGCGCGGCGAGCACTGACCCCCGCATCCGGCGCAAGCCGATGACTGTGGTCATGACCTGCGTGGTCGTGCGCGTGGAGATCCTGCGCTTCGTGGCTGGACATGTTGGACATCGCCAGGAAGTCTATACGACACGGCGGCAGGCTGCGTTTACGGTTCGTCGCGGAGTCGGCGCTGCGTTGTCTGTTCGTCGGGGGACGGGGCTGCGTTGTCTGTTCATCGGGAGACGGGGCTGCGTTGTCTGTTCGTCGGGGGACGGGGCTGCGTTGTCTGTTCGTCGGGGGACGTGGCTGCGTTGTCTGTTCGTCGGGGGACGGGGCGGGGC
>JANNKR010000368.1:0-1575 GCA_031396395.1 Betaproteobacteria bacterium | reverse complement strand
CGTAGGCGAGGCTTCAGCCTCGCGTGCTTGCGAGGCTGAAGCCTCGCCTACGGAATGCCAACGTCAACTTCGCGATGTCTTTTCGTACAACTTGAACACTGCCGACGTATCGAGCTCGGCGAAGCCCTGGTGGATCAGCATCCGGTACAGCGACAGCGCCTCGCCGGTCATCGGCGCCGGCGCCTTCAGGCCACCCGCGAATTCGTTGACCATCTCGAGGTCCTTCAACAACTGGCGCGCGTAGCCCTGCGGCGCAAAGTCGCGCTGCGCCATCCGTGGATAGAGGCGCTGCAGCAGCGTGCCGTCCGCATGGCCGCCGGCCAGGCATTCGGGAATGCGCGCCGCGTCGATGCCCGCGGCTTCCGCCATCAGCAGCGCCTCCGCCAGCACGGCATGCGTGCAGCCGACGATCAGCTGGTTGATCATCTTCGACACCAGTCCGGCCCCGACGGGACCCATGTGCGTGCAGCGGCTGGCCAGGTCCTTCATCAGCGGCGCCACGCGCGCGATGTCGTCGGCATCGCCGCCGGCCATCACCGTCAACGTGCCCGACCCCGATGCGGGCGGGCCGCCCGACACCGGCGCGTCGACCCAGCGGCAACCCGTTTTTTCGAGCAGCTTCGCACCGAAGGCCCGCCCCTTGTCGACCTTCACCGTGGAAAAATCGACGACGAGTTGGGGCGGCGCCAGCGCACTGGCCACGCCATCGACGCCGAACACCGCCTGCTCGACCGCTTCGGTGGTCGGCAGGTTGAGCAGCACGATGTCGCACTCGCGGGCAGCGTTTGCCGGCGAGGTGGCCGCGCGCGCGCCCGCAAGCTGCGCGGCCCGCGTCTGCGCCGGCAGGATGTCGAAGGCGCTTACGGGATAGCCGAGCGACACCAGGCGCTTGACCATCGGCAGCCCCATCAGGCCGACGCCGACATAACCGATACGGAGACGTGGCTGGGTCATGGCATCGCGTAGATTCGAATGGCGTTGTCGCGGAAGAGGGCTCGCTGCTCGGTCGAGGGAAAATCGCGCACGATCTCGCGGAACCCGTTGAAGATGGTCGGGAACGTGGCGCACAGGCTGTCGACCGGAAAGTTGCTGGCGAACATGCAGCGATCGGTGCCGAAGAGGTCGATGACCGTGCGCACGATGTCGCCGTTGGCCGCCGCGGTCCATGCCTGGCCCGCCTGCCCCAGCCCCGATATCTTGACGTTGACGTTGGGACACACGGCGAAGCTGGTCATCGCGCGCTTCCATCCGGCAATGCCTTCGGCGCTGCGATCCGACGGCAGGCCGGTGTGATTCAGGATGATCGTGGTGTCGGGAAAGTCGGCCGCCAGGCGCGCGGCTTCGGCCAGGTGCCACCAGGGGGTCTGCAGATCGAAGCGCAAGCCGTTGCGAGCCAATGCCGCGTAACCGGCGCGCCACGCGGGATCGGTGGAACCGCCGGGCGCGCCATCGCCGGGCGCCTTGTTGGCGCGCGGCTTGTGGCGAACGCTGCGCACGAAGTCGAACGCCGCCTGCTGCTCCAGCAGGTACGCCACATCGGCGGCATCGAGCCACGCCTGCGCCACCATCACCGTG
>JANNKR010000316.1:0-2875 GCA_031396395.1 Betaproteobacteria bacterium | reverse complement strand
GCCGGCATCCGGCAAGCGCGCGACGCCGAATTCGGTCGCGGGTCGGCCTCGCTGCTGACGCCCTTCGAAATGTGGCGGCAGTGGTCGGAATACACGATCGATGCGGGCCAGCGCTCCGTGCTGTACTGGGACACGCTGCGCCGCCGCGGCAACCAGTGGCTGGAGCACGAAGCCGCCGGCAAGCCGCCGGTGCTCAAGTACAAGTACGAAACCATTTCCGACGCCCGCACGTTCGAGCGTCCCGCCAACTACGCGCTGGTGCGCATCATCCCGCCCAAGGGTGTCGTCGTCGACAACACCAAGCGCCCCTTCGTGATCGTCGATCCGCGCGCGGGCCACGGGCCCGGCATCGGCGGCTTCAAGGACGAGTCCGAGGTCGGCGTGGCGCTGTCGGCCGGCCATCCCGTCTACTTCCTGATCTTCTTCCCCGACCCCGCGCCGGGGCAGACGATGGCCGACATCATCGATGCCGAGGCCGAGTTCATCCGTATCGTGTCCGAGCGCCACCCCAAGAGCCAGAAACCCGTGATCGTCGGCAACTGCCAGGGTGGCTGGGCCGTGATGATGCTCGCAGCCGCGCGTCCCGACATCGCCGGGCCGCTCGTCATCAATGGCGCGCCGATGTCGTACTGGTCCGGTAACGACGGCGATTCACCGATGCGCTATGCCGGTGGCCTGCTTGGCGGCGCATGGCTGTCGCTCTTCGCGTCGGATCTGGGGGCCGGCAAGTTCGATGGCGCGCATCTCGTGCAGAACTTCGAGTACCTGAATCCCGCCAACACGCTGTGGGAGAAGTGGTATCACCTGTACGCCAACATCGACGAGGAACCGGAACGCTTTCTGGAGTTCGAGCGCTGGTGGGGCGGGTTCTACCTGATGAACGAAGATGAGATCCGCTGGATCGTCAACAACCTCTTCGTCGGCAACAAGCTCGCTTCCGGCGAGGCACGTCTGGGCCCGGGACGCTATTTCGACCTGAAGGCGATCAAGCAGCCGATCATCGTGTTCGCGTCGATGGGCGACAACATCACGCCGCCGCAGCAGGCGTTCAACTGGATCGCCGACGTCTACTCGTCCACCGAGGAAATCAAGGCCAATGGCCAGACCATCGTCGGCCTGTTGCACGAGGACGTCGGGCACCTTGGCATCTTCGTGTCCGGCAAGGTCGCGAAGAAGGAGCACGCGCAGATCGTCGAGGTGCTGAAGTACATCCAGCACCTGCCGCCGGGTCTTTACGGCATGCACATCGAGGAAACGCACCACGCCAACCGCGAGACCACCTACGAAGTCACGCTGAAGGAGCGCAAGGTCGAGGACCTGCGCGCGATGCAGAAGTACGACCGCGTCGATGAAAAGCCCTTCGAGGCCGTGGCCGCGCTGTCGGAGCTCTCAGAGCGTGCCTACGCGCTGCTCATTCGCCCTTTCGTGCGCGAGATGAATCCGGAGTGGCTGGCCAAGGCCCGCCGCGACATGCATCCGCTGCGCATGCAGTACTGGGCGCTGTCCGACAAGAATCCGCTGATGTGGCCGCTGCGGTGGATGGGCGACTTCACGCGGGCCAACCGCCGACCGCGCGGCGCCGACAATGCGCTGATCCGGGGCGAGCGCTTCCAGTCCGCCGTCAAGATCACCATGCTGGACCTGTATCGCGATTTGCGCGATGCCTCGTCGGAGGCGGCGTTCTTCCACGTCTACGGCAACATGATGTCGCTGCAGATGGCCGATGAACGCGAGGAGCTCCGGCGTAAAGGCAAATTCGATCCGCGCTCCATTCCCGCCGTGCGCGAGGTGCTGGACACGATCGAGGAGGGCAGCGCGCTCGAAGGCCTGGCGCGGATCGCGATGCTGATCGGCAAGGCCGGCAGCGGCACGCGCCGGCTGTCGCAGATGCAGCGCACGCGCGAGATCCTGTCGCCCGAAGGCGAGATCGCGCACATGTCCGAGGACGAACGGCGGCGCCTGCTGCAGGAAGAAACGATCGTGGTGGAGTTCGAGCCGGAACGTGCCAAGCATTCGCTGCCGAATTTGTTGCGCACGAACGCGGAGCGCCGTCATGCGCACGCATTGCTCGACCGGGCCGAGACCGATACTGCGCTCGACGAGCACCAGCGCCGCCTGGTGACGGAGTTGCGTGCGCTGCTGCCGGTGACCGCGACGCGCAAACCCGCCAAGCGCGCGGCGGCGCCCAAGCGCAAGCCCGTCAGCGCGCGTCCCGCCGCACGGCGACGGTAGTCGAGGGAATGATCGGGCGCAACCAATCCATCGCGCCGGCCTGGACTCGCTCTCGGGGGTGGATCGGATGGCCGGGGAGGCGGGGATCGAACCTGCAACTGCCGGATTCAAAATCCGGTGCAAATCAACATGCCAGAGCCAAACCCGGCGCAAGTGACGTCATCAGGACAGGTTATAGCGGCTGCAAGCCTTCGAAAGCATCCATGTAGCCGTAAAGCGCAACCGAGCCGCCAGTGTGCAGGAAGACGACGTTCTCACTCTTCTTGAAATGACCCTTGCGGCACAAGTCAATCAGACCGGCCATGCCCTTGCCGGAATACACAGGGTCAAGCAATATGCCCTCCAGCCGCGCCATCATGGTCACAGCTTCAATCATGCCCGGTGTGGGTACGCCGTATCCGCCACCCACGTAGTCGCAATTGGCTTTGACACTTTCGCGGCTGACGCTGCCGGGTACCCCCAACAGCTCGGCTGTTTTGAGGGCCAGGTTGTAAACGCTGGTTTCCTGGGCTTCCCTGGGCGCACGTACGCCAATACCAAGCACCGGTATCTGGGCGCGCGAGCCTTCAAACCCTGCCAACAAGCCGGCCTGTGTGCCCGCACTGCCCGTGGCGTGAACCAGGCAACTCACATTCAAACCCTG
>JANNKR010000293.1:0-3266 GCA_031396395.1 Betaproteobacteria bacterium | reverse complement strand
CTTGAGGTGTTCCTGCCCCCGATCGGCGGCCAGACGGCATACGTCTTCGGCAATCCGCACGACCTCGCCAATCCCGAGGTCACACTCACGATGCGCGTGCACGATGAATGCAACGGCTCTGATGTGTTCGGGTCGGACATCTGCACGTGTCGGCCGTATCTGACGCACGCGATCGAGGAATGCATCCGCGGCGCGCAGGAAGGGGGCGTGGGCCTGGTCGTCTACTGCCGCAAGGAGGGCCGCGCGCTGGGCGAGGTCACCAAATTCCTCGTCTACAACGCGCGCAAGCGGCAGGTGGGCGGCGATTCGGCCAGCAATTACTTTCTGCGCACGGAATGCGTTGCCGGGGTGCAGGACATGCGCTTCCAGGAATTGATGCCCGACGTGCTGCATTGGTTCGGCATTCGCCGCATCCACCGCCTGGTGTCGATGAGCAATCTCAAATACGACTCGATCGTGGGTTCTGGCATTGCAGTGGACGAGCGGATCAAGATTCCTGATGCGCTGATCCCCGAAGACGCGCGCGTGGAGATGGACGCCAAGACGGCAGCTGGATACTTTACCGACGCCAAGCTGCCGGATGCGGACGAACTGGCGCAGGCGAAGGGCCGTGGCCTTTGAAACTGCCCGGTTTCGCACGGATGCTTGCGCGGCTTGAGCCGCGCCTACGGACTCTTGTGTGCCGTTGATGACAGCCGTGGAGGTCGACCAGGCAATCGATGCGCTGCTGACCGTGGCGGCGATCCGTGCGCGCTGCGGCAACATCACGGAGGCGGTCGGCTCGGGCCGCTCGCGACATTTCCGCATCGATCGCGATCGTCTCGATGCCGCCGCGGAGCGTGTCGCCGCGGTCACGCGCCGACGCTATCCCGATCTGGCGATTCCCTACCACAGCCGCTGGCGCCATTTCGAGGCGGGCAGCGTCAACCGCAAGGCGGAACTGGACGCCGCGCTGGCCGGGCGTTCCGTGGCCGACATCGCGCGCGCGCAGATTGACCTGGCGGTGGTGAGCGTGCTGCTCGACGCCGGGGCGGGCCCCACGTGGTATTTCGATGAGGCCGCCACCGGCCAGCGCTTCACGCGCTCGGAAGGGCTGGGTGTCGCGAGCTTTCGCGCCTTCGCTTCCGGCGCGTTCTCGGCGGTGAAGACCGATCCATTTCGCGTCGATGCCGCCGCGCTGGCCGTGGTTGATGCCGCCATGCTCGCACGCTGGTTCCAGGTGGGCCCCGACAATCCGTTGATCGGATTGGAGGGCCGTGCCGCGCTGCTGCGCGGGTTGGCAGCGACGATCCTGCGCGACGGCCAGGTGATTGCCGGCACGTCGCGACCGGGCGCCATTTTCGATGTGGTGACCGATCGCGGTGCCTCGCGCAAAGTCGGCGCCGAGGCAATTTTGCGTGCCCTGCTCGATGGACTGGGCCCGATCTGGCTCACCGGCAACGTACTCAACGGCGTCGCGCTGGGCGACGTGTGGCGCCATCCGCTTGCCGGCGGCACCGGCGCAACGGCCGGCTGGGTCCCGTTCCACAAACTGTCGCAGTGGCTCACCTATTCGCTGTTCGAACCCTTCGAGTGGGCGGGTGTCGAAGTGGCCGGCCGTGACGACCTGACCGGGCTGCCGGAGTACCGCAACGGCGGACTGCTGCTCGACACCGGCGTGCTGGCGCTGCGCGATCCCGCCGACGTGCGCGCGGCGTGGGACGTCGGCAGCGAGCTGGTGGTCGAGTGGCGCGCGCTGACGGTGTCCCTGCTTGATGAACTGGCGCCGCGCGTGCGAGGATTGCTCGGCACGCCAAACCTGCCGTTTGCATGCATCCTCGAAGGCGGGACCTGGGCAGCCGGCCGTGAGCTGGCGGCGGAATTGCGCGGCGGCACGCCGCCACTTGCCATCAACAGCGACGGCACCGTTTTCTAGAACACTGACGCCACCTTCACGGAATCCCCATGCCTGCCAATGTCCACGTCCTCGACCATCCCCTGATCCAGCACAAGCTGACGCTGATACGCAAGAAGGAGACCAGCACGACGAGTTTTCGGCGGCTGCTGAACGAAATCGGCTCGCTGATGGCCTATGAAGTCACGCGTGACATGCCGATGCACAACGTGATGATCCAGACGCCGCTCGAGACGATGAACTCGAAGCTGATCGACGGCAAGAAGCTGGTATTCGTGCCGATCCTGCGCGCGGGCACGGGCCTGCTCGACGGCTTCCTGTCGGTGGTGCCGGGCGCGCGCGTTGGGCACGTCGGCCTCTATCGCGATCCCAAGTCGCTGGTGGCGGTGGAGTATTACTTCAAGATGCCGGGCGGCATGCCGGAGCGTGATGCGATCGTGCTCGACCCGATGCTGGCCACGGGCAACTCCGCCGTGGCGGCCGTGGAGCGGCTGAAGGAGACGCAGCCACGCTCGATCCGCTTCGTGTGCCTGGTGGCATGTCCCGAAGGCGTGCGCACCTTCCACGCCGCGCATCCCGAAGTGCCGATCTACACCGCCTCGATCGACCGCGAGTTGAACGACCACGGCTATATCCTGCCGGGCCTCGGCGATGCCGGTGACCGGATCTTCGGCACCAAGTAGGACCTGACCCTCATGGCCGACCTGCTGCTGCGTAATGCCACCTTGCCGGATGGGCGTACCGGCATCGACGTGTTGGTGGCCGCCGGCCGCATCGTCAATGTGTCGCCACGAATCAACGCCGAAGCTGCACAGACGATCGATGCTGCGGGCCAGCTGCTGACCCCACCTTTTGTCGATCCGCACTTCCATATGGACGCCACACTTTCCTACGGTTTGCCGCGCGTCAATCGTAGCGGTACGCTGCTGGAAGGCATCGCGCTGTGGGGCGAGCTGAAACCCACGCTGACGCAGGATGCGATCGTCGAGCGCGCGCTGGCCTATTGCGACTGGGCCGTGGCCAAGGGTCTGCTGGCCATCCGCTCGCACGTGGATGTGTGCGATCCGCGGCTGCTGGCGGTGGAGGCGCTGCTGCACGTCCGCGAGAAAGTGAAGCCGTACCTCGACCTGCAGCTGGTGGCATTTCCGCAGGACGGCGTGCTGCGCTCGGCTGGTGCGCTCGAGCAGTTGAAGCGCGCGCTGAAGATGGGCGTGGATGTCGTCGGCGGCATTCCGCACTTCGAGCGGACGATGGCCGATGGTGCCGAAAGCGTGCGCATCCTGTGCGAGCTCGCAGCCGCGGAAGGCCGCGCGGTCGACATGCATTGCGACGAGACCGATGATCCGCACTCGCGGCACATCGAGTCGCTGGC
>JANNKR010000222.1:0-2254 GCA_031396395.1 Betaproteobacteria bacterium | reverse complement strand
GAACCGAGGAGTCCGAGCGGCTGGGCGCCGGACGAAGCATCTTCGCGGTGAACGATGCGTTGGTTCTGCTGACGACGGCAGGTCGGCTCCTTAAGATAGACCCTGAGAATGGATTGGTTCTTGGTGAGGCACGAACGCCTCCCGGGCAACCTATTGTGAGTGAAGGAGCGCTGTTCTTCGTTGCAGTCGACGGAATGTGCCGGCTGGATCTTGACGCAATGCGGGCGGCGGACCACGTGGACTTTCGACAAGTGACAGCGAGTGTGAGGGCTGCAGGATGGCCTCGCGTCCACGGCGTTGCCCATTCCGATGGCGTCGTGGCCTTCCGCACAAGCGGGGGCGATTTGGTTGCACTAGTCCGTCGGGGCGCGGCCTGGGAGGCGTGCGTGGCGACAATAGGCGGGATCGCACCGTTCTTTGAAGCCCCCGTTATTGCGAACGCTCGTATTTACTGTCTCGACCGTGCCAAGTACGAGTTGCTCGCGTTTCAATACTGACGCTGAGTCTGGGCAAGAGGATTGGTACCCCGGAAACGGGAGTTTGAACGACGGGACGCGCGGTGGGCGCGGGTGATCCGCCGTCGAGTCGCCGGTCCGGGTGACTCTGAGCGGGCGTCGCGCAGCTTGGAGGGCGGTAGGAGGACACAACGGGGCCGCCGCGCCATAGCGGATGCTCGACATCCAAAATGCATCCAGGGCCTGCAACGCGCCTTTGGCCACGGGGAACATCGCGCCCCAGATGAGCACGGTTATCAGCATGATCAGTACGCCCTTGAGCTGGTTCGTCTGCATCTGATCTCCATGTGAAACGGGAGGCCGATTCCGAATTGCCCGGCCGGTTGAGAATTGTCAATCATCGGCGCGGCAATTTCCATTAGAATGGTTTTCGAGGCGACGCGTACCCGGGAAGTCGGAGCGGCACATGCCAGAGGACAGGAAATCCCGCATTCTCATCATCGATGATGACATCGGCTTTTGTGACCTGTTGCGAATTCATCTGTCCGCGGCGGGCTACGAGGTGCAGATCGCCGAGGACGGGGTCACGGGCGGCAGGGCGCTGCTCGCGCAAACGCCCGACCTGATAGTCTCCGATGTCAACATGCCGTTTCTGGACGGATTCGAATTGCTGTCGCTGCTGCGCTCGGACCCGGGCACCGCGTCGATCCCGGTCATATTGCTTTCCGGCCGCAGCGACGGCGACACCATGGCAAAGGCGGTGGAATTGGGCGCGGCGGATTTCCTGACCAAGCCGGTGACGCGCGACCAGTTGCTCGAATCGGTTGAAGCCTGTCTGATGAGGGCGAAACGCCGGACCACGCCCCCGGATTACGGCTCGACGCCACCCGTCTAGGCGGCTTTTTCGTCGCGCAGCGCCCGCCGCAGGATTTTTCCGACGTTGGTCTTGGGCAGTTCGGCCCTGAACTCGATGTACTTCGGACATTTGTAGCCGGTCAGGTTTTGGTGGCAGTGCTCGCGCACCTCCTTCTCCGACAGATCCGGATCCTTCCTCACCACGAACAGCTTCACCGTCTCGCCGGAATGCTGGTCTGCCACCCCGACTGCGGCGCACTCGAGCACGCCCGGGTGCAGCATGACCACGCCTTCGATCTCGTTCGGGTAGACGTTGAAACCGGACACCAGGATCATGTCCTTCTTGCGGTCGACGATGCGGGTGTGCCCCTTGTCGTCCATGATGCCGATGTCGCCGCTGCGAAAGAACCCGTCCGCCGTCATGACCTTGGCCGTATCTTCCGGCCTCTGCCAGTAGCCCGCCATGACCTGCGGCCCGCGGATGCAGATCTCGCCCGGCTGACCCAATGGCAGTTCGCTGCCGGCGTCGTCGCGAATCGAGATTGCGGTGGACGGCACGGGCAGGCCGATCGAGCCGGAGAATTCCTTCGCGTCGGGCGGATTGGTGGTGGCGACGGGCGAGGTCTCGGTGAGCCCGTAGCCTTCGGTCAGCGTCACGCCGGTGATTTTCTTCCACTTTTCCGCCACCGCCTGTTGTACCGCCATGCCGCCGCCGTTGGAAATGCGCAGCGCGCTGAAGTCGAGCTTGTCGAAATTCGGGTCGTTCAACAGGCCGTTGAACAGGGTGTTGACCCCGGTGATGGTGGTGTACTTGTGTTTGGCGAGTTCCCTGACGAAACCCGGCATGTCGCGCGGATTCACGATCAGCACGTTCTTGCCGCCGATCTTGAGCATCATCAGGCAGTTCACCGTCAGCGAATAAATATGGTACAGGGGCAGCGCGG
>JANNKR010000211.1:0-5195 GCA_031396395.1 Betaproteobacteria bacterium | reverse complement strand
TGGCGGCTATACGCTGGCGTCCCCACCCGCCGTCGCGGCCGAGATCGCCGCGGGCGAACTCGCTGCCGCGCGCGTCGTGCGACCGGAAATCCTGCAGACCTTCCATCTTGCGATCGGCGGACGGCGCCCCGCTGGTGCGGCAGTCTGTGCGTTGGCCGCAATCATCCGCGAACTGACGATGCCGCGCGGGCCAGGGCAGCGCACGCGCTGAGGCCACCGCGCGGATGATTCGGCATCCGGTCGCCGTGCGAAAGGTGGCCCGCCTGAGCATGGACAGGAAGTCCGTACAATGCGGGGTTTCTCGATCCGCTGCGCCACCGCGCTGCTCCTTCCCATGCCCCTTTTCGCCCTGACGATCTTTGCCAGCGCGTTCCTGCTGTTCCTGGTCCAGCCGATCGTCGCCAAGCAGATCCTGCCGTGGTTCGGCGGCTCGGCGGCCGTGTGGACGACCTGCCTCGTTTTCTTCCAGACGACATTGCTCGCGGGCTATGCCTATGCGGATCTTTCGATCCGGCGCCTGACCCCGCGCACGCAGGTGCGGGTCCATGTCGCGCTGCTGGTGCTGAGCCTGGCGGTGCTGCCGATCGTGCCAGGCGCATTCTGGAAGCCGGGGGGCGAGGAAAATCCGATCTGGCTGATCCTGGGGCTGCTTACCGCCACCATCGGTCTGCCCTACTTCCTGCTGTCGACCACCAGTCCGCTGCTGCAGGCGTGGTTTGCGCGGCGGTATCCCGGGCGCAATCCGTACCGGTTGTTCGCGCTCTCCAACGTGGCGTCGCTGCTCGCGCTGCTGGGTTATCCATTCCTGCTCGAGCCGTGGGTGGCCACACGCATGCAGGCCTGGGGCTGGTCGGCTGGGTATGCGCTGTTCGTCGTGCTGGCGGTCTTTGCCGCGATATCGAGCCTGAAGGGGGAGCACACGGCACCCACAGCCGCCATGGTCGATGCCGATGCCGACGAGGGCGCCAACGAAGCCGCGCCCACCCTCGCGCGACAGGCGTTGTGGTGCGCGCTGGCCGGCACCGGCTCCGTGCTGCTTCTGGCCGTGACCAACCACATCACGCAGAACATCGCGGCTGTGCCGCTCCTGTGGATCGTCCCGCTGACGCTGTACCTGCTCACGTTCATCCTCTGCTTCGACGGGCGCGGCTGGTACAAGCGCGACATCATGCTGGCGATGCTGTCCGCCGCGCTGGGTGTGATGGCATGGACGCTGGCCGATCCTGCGCTGACCCACGAGCTGCAGATCCAGGTCGGCGTGTTCTGCGTCGGGCTCTTCCTCGCCTGCATGTTCTGCCATGGCGAGCTGGTGCGCCTCAAACCCGCGCCGCGCTACCTGACACGCTTTTACCTGATGGTGTCGCTAGGCGGCGCGCTGGGCGCGGTGGTGGTGGGCATCCTGGCGCCATTGCTGCTGCCCGCCGACTTCGAACTGGGCGGCGCGCTGGTGTTCTGCACGCTGCTGCTGCTGTGGCAGGTGCGCCGCGAGCCGCCCGTCTACGGCGTGCTGGGATTGGTGGCGCTGGTCGTCACCATCGGCTGCAGCATCTGGGCGGTCACCGAGTTCTACCGCAGCACCATCGTGACAGGACGCAATTTCTATGGCGTGCTGCGGGTGCAGGAAGTCAGCGCCGACAACAGCGACCATCGTCGCCAGTTGATTCACGGCAACATCATGCACGGCAAGCAGTACCTGCAGGGCGACCTGAAAACGCAACCGACCAGCTATTACACAAGGGACTCAGGCATCGGCCGCCTGATCGAATCCCTGCATCCGCGCAAGGACCCGATCAAGGTCGGCGTGATCGGGCTGGGCGCCGGCACGCTGGCCGCCTACGGCAGCAAGGGCGACGTCTACCGCTTCTACGACATCAATCCGGAAATCGTGACGATCGCCAGGCGCGACTTCACTTTTCTTGGCAGCAGCGATGCGACGGTCGAGCTGCCGCTGGGCGACGCGCGCCTGAAACTGGAACGCGAGCCACCGCAACAGTTCGACGTGCTGGCGGTGGACGCCTTCTCGAGCGATGCCATCCCCGTGCACCTCATCACCAGGGAAGCGGTCGAGATCTATCTCAAGCACATGAAGCCCGATGGCGTGATCGCGTTTCACGTCACCAACCGCTACCTCGACCTGGTGCCCGTCGTCGAGGGCATCGCCCATGCACTCGACCTGCACGCCTTGTGGATCGCCGACACCGGCGCCGATCCGCTCGCCAACTCGTCAAGCTGGGTACTGATTGCGCGCGACCCGGTGCGCCTCAATCACTCGCGCCTGACCGAAGCGTCCGTGGCGATCGATGCGCGGCGCGACTGGCGCGTGTGGACCGACGACTTCAACAATCTGCTGCAGGTGTTGAAGTGACCTCCGCGGGGCCGCCGGCCGCAACGGTGGCCACGCGCGCCGACCCGGCCGCCTATCGCGCGCTGGTCCATCCGCCCGGCACGCGCCACATCGAAGTGATCGACCAGCGCGCGTTGCCGCATGCGGTGTTGCGCGTGAAGATCAACGACGCCGAGGCCGCCGCGCTGGCCATCCGCCGCATGTGGGTTCGCGGCGCGCCGCTGATCGGCGCGGTGGGCGCCTTCGGCCTGGCACTGGCGCTCGACCGCGACGCCACGGACGCCGGGCTTGCCCGCGCCCACTCGTCGCTCGACGCCACGCGCCCCACCGCCATCAACCTGCGCTGGGCGCTTGATCGTGTCCGTGCCGTGGTCGCGCCCCTGCCGCCCGCCGCGCGTGCGGACGCAGCGTGGGCCGAGGCCGACGCCATCGCCGCCGAGGACGTCGCGATCAATCACGCCATCGGCGAGCATGGCGCGGCGCTGCTGCGTTCGATCGCCCAGCGACGACCCGGTGCCGTGCGCGTGATGACCCATTGCAACGCGGGCGCGCTGGCCACCTGCGGCTGGGGCACCGCCACCGCGGCGCTGTTCCTCGCGCACGCCGAAGGACTGGCGCTGGAAGTGTGGGTCAGCGAAACTCGACCGCGCATGCAGGGCGCAAGCCTGACCGCATGGGAACTGAACCAGCGCGGCATTCCGCACACCCTGTTCCCCGACAGTGCCAGCGGGCTCCTGCTGCAGCGCGGCGACGTCGACGTCGTGTTCGTCGGCGCCGATCGCGTCGCCGCCAATGGCGACGTGTGCAACAAGATCGGCACCTACGACAAGGCATTGGCCGCGCGCGACAACAACGTGCCGTTCTACGTCGCGCTGCCGTCGCCGACCATCGACTGGAACCTGGCCGATGGCAGTGGCATCCCCATCGAGGTGCGCGATTCCGACGAGGTGCTGACCGTGGCGGGCCGCGACGATTACGGCCAGACCGTGCGCGTGGCCATCGCCCCCCACGGCACCCGGGCCGTGAACTACGCCTTCGACGTCACGCCCGCCCGCCTCGTCACCGGGCTCATCACCGAACGCGGGATCACGCGCGCGTCGACGCCGTGGCTGGCCGCGATGTTTCCGCAGCGCGCGGGATCCGTGTAATGGGCGAGCATGCGCTGCGCCTGGCCGTGATCGGGACGGCGCAGGCCATGAATGCCGCCGGCATCAACCGCGGCAAGTCCGGCAATGTCAGCACGCGGTTTCACAGCGGCGAGTTTGACGGCTTCCTGGTCACGCCCACCGGGCTGCCGTACGCCGACACCGCACCGCACGACATCGTGGCCGTGGATCTGGACGGCGTCGCGCACGGTGCGCGCCTGCCGTCGTCGGAATGGCGCTTTCATCGCGACATCTATGTCGCGCGACCGGACGCCAATGCGATCGTGCATACCCACGCGCCGTTCGCGACCACGCTGGCGTGCCTGCATCGCGGCATACCCGCGTTTCATTACATGGTGGCGGTGGCCGGCGGGGCCGACATCCGATGCGCGCCCTATGCCACCTTCGGCACGCAGGCATTGTCCGATCTCGCCGTCGCCGCACTGGATGAACGCAAGGCCTGCCTGCTGGGCAATCACGGCATGATCGCGATCGAGGCCACGCTCGAGCGCGCGCTGGCGCTGGCGGTGGAGGTGGAAACACTGGCGCAGATGTACTGGCAGGCGCTGCAGGTGGGGGAGCCCACGGTATTGCCCGCAGACGAAATGGCGATCGTAGTCCACAGGTTTCAAAGCTACGGAAATCCGCGCTGATTGGCCGCGTCACATTGCGTGCGACGCTGGGTGCGGTTCGATCCGGGAGCTGATCGTTCGTCACCGAGGCACGCCGCCTGTCGGTCCTGACTGTCGAACCCGTGCAAATCCCTTGACTCGTCTAGGGAAATCGCGCGAGACTGCCAGCTGATAAACGGGTGCGCGCAGTGGTACGGCACCCGGTGATGTGTTGCTGCGACATGGCGTAACGTGGCCGGCGCGAACAGCACTTTCCAGAGCATCACCCTCCAGTTGCAAGCGGGTTTCCGTTGTTTGCGCGAAGCAGCACGGCAAACCCGTCAACGCAATGTTTGTTCGATGGCCGTCGTGGCGGTGCCCCAGGGAGAATGAAATGTCGCAACCTTCGATACAACGCAATGTCACCCGGCTAGGCAAACTCGCCGCAATGCTTGGCTTGATGTTGGTTGCGATCGCATTGCTGATGCCAGGCGTTGCCGACGCGGCTGCGCTCG
Organism: Betaproteobacteria bacterium; assembly: GCA_031396395.1. Taxonomy (GTDB): domain Bacteria; phylum Pseudomonadota; class Gammaproteobacteria; order Burkholderiales; family Casimicrobiaceae; genus VBCG01. The sequence goes on along the minus strand of JANNKR010000211.1, from coordinate 580 downwards.
TGGATACGATAGTCGTCCGCTATCGCGACGATGCGTCAACGCAGCATGCGGCCACGATCGCTGTGCGCGAACGGCAGACACTCGGGCACCTTTCGAAGGCCAGCGTCACCGACGCAGGTCGTACCCGGGATGGTGCATTTCGCCTTTCCATTCAGCCGCCCATGACCATCGATGCGGCGCGCGCTGCGATCAACAGGGTTCGCCTCAATCCGGACGTGCTCTATGCCAGCATTGCCGAGGGCCGGCCGCGGCCGAAGAGCGTTGTCGCAGCGGCGTCGACTGACGTTCAGCGCCCGGTCCGCAGCCTGATCGTCAAGTACAGGGATTCCGCACTCGTTGCGTATGCCGACGCCGATCGCGTGGTGCCCAGGGCCCTGTTGCAGCGTGTCGCCAACGCGGCAGGCATGCCCATGGCACAGTCGCGGACCATGTCCGGCGGGTAGTACCTGCTGCAGTTCTTCATGCCGATGTCGGCAGTCGCCGCATTCGACCTGGCGGCACGCGTAGAGGCCGACCCGGATGTCGCCTATGCCGATCCGGACCTGTGGAAGTACCCAACGCTTACGCCCAACGACACGTG
>JANNKR010000208.1:0-2356 GCA_031396395.1 Betaproteobacteria bacterium | reverse complement strand
TCGACGCTGCCGTGATGGCGATCCGCGTGGCGGATCAGCGACGAGATCAGCAGCGGCACATCCTGCATCAATCCAAGCATGGGCGTACTCCTAGCGATGAAGCGACAACGCCGCCTTCACCAGCAGGTGGGCCGAAACGGGCGCCGTGAGAAAGAGGAAAATCGTGATCAGGAACTCGTGCAGCGAAAACCCGGGCCCCCGGACGGTGAAGTACAGCGCGGAGGCAATGAGCACGCCGCCTACCCCAAGCGTCGTCGCCTTGGTGGGCGCATGCAGGCGCAGGAAGAAGCTGGAGAGCTTGGCCAATCCCCAAGATCCGATCAGTGCGGTGGTCGCGCTGACCAGCAGCAGCAACGTGATCAGCGCATCGGCCCACAGGGGCAGTGTGTCGAGCGGGCTCATTCGATGATGTCTCCCCGGGCGATGTACTTGGCCAGCGCAATGGTGCTGATGAAGCCAAGCAGCGCCACCAACAGTGCCGCCTCGAAGTAGTGCTGCGTATCGAAGGCGATACCCAGCAGGACCAGCAGCGCGATGGTATTCACGTAGAGCGTATCAAGCGCCAGGATGCGGTCGGGCAGCGCGGGTCCGCGCGCCAGCCGGTAAACGTTTAGCGCCAGCGCCACGGCAAAGGCGCCGATGATCCAGGGCAACACGGTGGCAGTCATCGGAAGATCTCCTGCAGCGGCACTTCGTAGCGCCGTTTGATGGAGGCGACCAGCGCCTGCGCATCATCGATGTGGAAGGCATGGACGAGCAGGTGCGAGCGGTCGACCGCGATGTCGGCAGTGAGCGTACCGGGCGTCATGGTGATGATGCCGGCAAGCGCGCCGATGGCCCAGTCGTCGGTCAGGTCGAGAGGCACCTCGATGAAGCCGGGCTTGATTGCTGCCTCCGGCCCCAATACGCGCCGGGCCACGTCGATGTTCGACATCACGATGTCGTAGAGAACGACGAAGAAGAGCCGCAGCACAAGGTGCGGCCGTTGCAGCCGCGGCCACTGGCCGTCGACCAGATGCGTGGCGGCGCGCGGAATCACCAGTGCCAGCGCCGCGCCAAGCAGGATCTGTCCGGGCGCCACGGTGTTGTTCAACATCAACCACACAGCCCACAGGGCCAGAGACAGCCATGGATGCGGCAACAGGGTACGCATCAATGTCCTTTCAGGGGTGCGGGCACTGGCGCGGCTTGCATGACCGCATCGACGTACAGGCGCGGCTGCACAAGTTGCATCGCCGTGCCCTCGGCATACCGGTACGCGGGCATTGCCACGACCGTCCACAGCACGGATGCCGCCATCAGGATCGCAATGCCTGCGGCAATCGAACGCGGCATCGGCATCGTGGTCGCTGCGGCGTCCGTCGTACTCCAGAACGCCCTGCTGCCCGCACGCGCCAGCACCATGATGCCCAGCACCCCGCTGCCGAGCAATGCGCCCCAGAACCAGGCTACGACTGAAACGTCGATGGTCGCGGACATCAGCACCACCTTGCCGATGAACCCGCCCAGCGGCGGCAAGCCGGCAACCGAGGCGGCCGCATAGATGAAGAGCAGTCCCAGCAACACCGGTTGGGCAACCGGCGGTCCGGCACCGAAGCGATCGCCCATGGCGCCACGCTGCAGGCCGATGGCGTGCACCAGCAGGAACAGCATGGCAACGGCCAGCGTGCTGTGCACCATGTAGTACAGCGCGCCTGCCAACGCGTGCACGCCCAGCGTGAACGCCGCGATCAACGTGCCGGATGACACCAGCACCAGGCTGCCGACCAGCGTGGCCATCCGCTGCGAGGACAGCGCGGAAATGGCGCCGAACACCATGGTGACCACGCCCAGCGCAAACACCGCGTCCGCCGCCCAGCCGGTCAGCGCGCCAGTGCCCGCGCCGAAGAGCAGCATCGAGGTCCGGATGATGCCGTAGAGACCCACCTTGGTCATGATGGCAAACAGCGCAGCCACCGGCCCCGGGGCCGACCCGTAAGTGGCGGGCAGCCAGAAGCCCAGTGGCAGCGCGGCGGCCTTGATGCCGAACACCACCAGCAGCAACAGCGCCGCGGCCTGCGCCAGACCGGCATCCTGCGCGGTAAGCAGTGGCAGCTTCACGGCCAGGTCGGCAAAGTTGAGCGTACCCACGACCCCGTAGAACAGGCTGGCCGCAATCAGGAACAGCGACGCGCCGATCAGGTTGATGACAACGTAATGAATGCCGGCACGCAGTGAACGGCCATTGGGTTCATGCAGCAGCAGCGCGTACGACGCGATCAGCAGAACTTCGAAGAACACGAACAGATTGAAGAGGTCGCCGGTGAGAAAAGCGCCATTGAGTCCCGCCAGTTGCACCTGGAAGAATGCCTGGAAG
>JANNKR010000148.1:0-1786 GCA_031396395.1 Betaproteobacteria bacterium | reverse complement strand
GAGGTATACCCAACCACCCCCACCTGGAACAAGTCACCCCACCATGGACTGCGCAGGCCCGCCCAGCCACCGATCGCCCACGCTTCGCTCGGCACCCCGGTAAGACTTTCCTGGTTGAAGTAATAGGTGCGCAATTGCAATACGGGCTCGAAGCCCCCCGGGAGTTTGTAGCCATCCTTGGATGGATCTCCGGGGTTGATGCCTTGCGCCGAAGCCGCGGCCGCCATTCCGACGGAGCAGAGCCCCAGCAACATTGGCCGCAACCAACGCCGCCATGCGCTGATTTCATGTTGACTCGATCGCGCTCGATGCATGCTCAATCCAGTCATTTGAAGAATGCCAGGACGATGTCCACGAACAGGATCTTCACGATGGTCATGCCCGGGAAAATCATGGCATAGCCAAGGTCGGGTCGGTCGGTCGGCGCGAGCTTGTTCGAATATGCAAGGATCGCCGGGTTGCCGCACGCGCCGGCCACGATGCCCGCCACCTCGTCATACGGCATGCGAAAAACGAGCAAGCCTACGCCGGGCGGTGCCGATCAGCGCGCCACTTCCTTCCAGCCCGCGCCTGGATCGAACGTCGTCATCTTCGCGCCGATGGCAGTGGAACTCTGTCCGAGGTCCTTTTGATAGACCTTGCCGTTGTGGCTGACGATGAAGGTCATCACGCCGCTCGTGCCCCACTCGGCCGGATAGGCCACCATCGCGAAGCCGGCGATCATGCGTCCGTTGATCACATAGCTGTAGGCGCCGCCCGGCGCATCCTTGCCCTGCCGGGACAGGATCCTGAAGTGATAGCCGCGATAAGCATCGCCCGCCTTGTGACCCTCGAGGTATGCGGCACTCTCTGCGATCAGCGGTCCGAACGGACTGATTTCTTCGCCCTTCGACGCATCGGCGGGCCACGACAACCCATCGCGCTTGCCGGGAGAGCTCGCGAGCTTCTGCGCGAACTGGCGCACGCCGTCGCCGTCGCGATCGACTGCTGCGTACTCGCGTTGCGCGTCGATGTAGGCGCGCAGCACGAAAATGGCGTTACGCTCGTTGCTGCCAACGCGGCGATTGACAATCTCCTCCTTGCCTTCCTCGGTGGCGAAGCGCCAGCGATCCCCGGCACGCACGATGGGAATGGGTGACGGCCACGCCTCATCGCCAATCACCAGCACCCGGCGGTCCGGAGTTGGCGCCTGCAGCACGCGCATCGTTTGCATGGCCGCGAGGATCTTTGCCCGGGTGGCACTTCCCAGCGCGCGATCGGCGTTGATGACGAGGTCCTTGTGCTCTTCGCCGAAGAGCCCGACCATCGCCGCGTCGCTGTCTGCCTTGAGCGCAGCCATCAGCGCATCAACCGCCGCTTCCGGCGTGGTGAATGTTTCCTGCGGGGCGGCAGCCGCCGCCAGCGGTACAGCGACGATCAGCGCAAATGCCAAATTTCGCAGGTATGACCAGAGACATTGGATGTTCATGGGTGACGCCTTGCTTTCGATTGAGGGGAATGGGTGCATGGCGATACTCCAGCCGTCAACGACGGCCGCCTCCGCCACCGCGCCCGCCGCCACCACCTCCCCGCGCACCGCCACCGCCACCGCTCGGCATCGAGGACCGCGACGCACCGCCGCCGGACATTGAGCTGCGGCTCGAGGCACCCCTCGAACTGTCCATCTGCGTCTGCCGCCCCGAGCTGTAGCCGCCAAATGCATCGCCGCCTGAACCACCGCCCCGGCCCGGCGGCGCGTCGCAGGCCTACCTGCCCGCGCTCCAGGCCGAGCGCGAGCGGCTGCTGG
>JANNKR010000128.1:0-3185 GCA_031396395.1 Betaproteobacteria bacterium | reverse complement strand
TTCTTTTCCTATGGCTGCCCCCATTGCGGCGAGCTCGAGCCCAATCTGCAGTCCTGGCTCAAGAGCAAGCCCGCGGATGTGCAGTTTCGCCGCATTCCCGTGGTGTTCCAGCCGAAGTGGGAAAGCCTCGCCCGTGCGTATTACACGCTCGAGGCGATGGGCGAGGAAAACCGGCTCGCCCAGGATGTCTTCACGGCCATCCATGGCCGGGGCACCCAGCTCTCGACCGACAAGGAATTCTTCGACTGGGCCGCGTCCAAGGGGCTCGATCGCAAGAAGGTCGAGGATCTCTACGCCTCGTTCACTATTGTCGGCAAGGTCAACCGCGCCAAGCAGTTGGCGCAGGCCTACCAGATCCAGTCGGTGCCAACGATCATCGTCGACGGCAAGTTCACCACAGGCCCCGAGCGCCAGCCGAATGGCCACGCCGGCGTTCCCGCGGCGATCGACGCGCTGGTCGTAAAGGCTCGCGCCGAACGACCCAAGTCCTGATCGCGTTGCAGTAGTGCGCGTCTTCCTCACCGGCGCAACGTCGGGCATCGGTGAGGCGCTGGCGCATCACTACGCGGCTGCCGGCGCCACCCTCGGTCTCGTCGCCCGGCGCGCCGCCGAGCTCCAGCGGGTGGCCGCGCGGCTGCATCCGGCCACGGTGGTCACCTATGCCGCCGACGTGCGCGATGCCCCCGCATTGGCCACCGCAGGCGCCGACTTCTGTGCCCGGTTCGGCGCGCCGGACATCGTGATCGCCAATGCCGGCGTGTCGCGCGGCACGCTGACCGACGAGCCGGCCGACCTGCAGGCATTCCAGGTCGTGTTCGATACCAACGTGATGGGCATGGTCAACACGTTTGCGCCATTTGTCGCCGCGCTGCGGAACGAACGCCGCGGCACGTTGGTTGGTGTTGCCAGCATCGCCGGGTTTCGCGGTCTTCCCGGCGCGGGCGCCTATTGCGCATCGAAGGCCGCGGCCATCGTCTACCTTGAGAGCCTGCGGGTCGAGCTGCACGGCAGCGGCGTCGCGGTGGTCACCCTGTGTCCGGGCTTTGTCGCCACGCCGTTGACCGCGAAGAATCCCTATCGGATGCCGTTCATCCTGCAGCCGGACCGCGCGGCCCAGTTGATGGCGCGCGCGATCGCGCAGCGGCGGCGATTCCACGTCCTGCCCTGGCAGGTTGCGTGGACCGGACGACTGCTGCGGGTATTGCCGCGACCCCTGTTCGATCGCCTGCTGGCGGGGCGCAAGCGCAAGCCACGCCAACCCGATTGAGCCGACCGGCCACATGGAAGCAAAGCGGTCCGCCATGAAAAAGGGCTGCCGTTGCCGGCAGCCCTCGTTGACGACACCGTCTTGACTGAACCTACAGCGGCACGCGAATCCCTACCGTGACCGCCCAGAAGTCGCCGTCACCCTTGCCGGCCGTGGCATTGCCGGAAATGAAACCGGTGACCTTGCCGAAGTCGCGGGACACGCCGACATCGAACAGCCACCAGTTGTCGTCCTGCTGGAAGCCCGGCACCGTGTACGAAGTGCTGGCGCCGACAGGACGCGCCGTCACCTGCTGGACATCGTTCTGGAAGTTGTATTCCCACGTGGTGCGGGCAAAGGGACGGAACCCGCTCACGTTGCCCGCCACCTGCCAGCCGATGCTGGACAGCAGCGGATCGTTGTTCTGCTGGTTGAAGTTGAGCGCCGTGCTGTCGTTGCCGTTCTCGGAGAACTGCCGCACGACGATCTGTTCCCAGGTCAGCTTGCCGAACGGGCCGTGATCCCAGTTCTGGTACTTGAACCAGTAGCCGCCCAACACGCGCGCGGTGACGTGATAGCCCTTGGTGCTGCCGGACTCGGTGCGCGTGGCCGCGCCGAGCGCGATATTGCGGGTGGTGTCGAAGTCGAGCGATCCCAGCCCGAACGTGGCGCCGACGTACCACGGGCCCTCGCCGTAGCCGCCATACGCGGTCAAGGTCGGCACAGTCAGCTTGAAGTCGCCGGCATTGCCGCCGAAGTCGCCCTTGTACTCGGTGTACGCGAACTGGATGCCCGCGAGCAACTTGTCCGACAGCCGCATATCGGCGCCGACGGCGATGGTGTTGACGTTGCCGGAGCCGGACAGGCCCAGGCCGGAAATGTCCTCGTCGGCATAGTCGTAGGCGGCCCAGGTCTGGAACTTCTGCGGTCCGCCCGGGGCGTTGATCCCCGACATCATCCGGTTGTCCAGCGTGCGCCAGTTGGCGCGCTCGACCGCCATCGGGGCCTGGCCCAAGGCGGCCATCTGCGCCGGGCCGGCGATCATCGAGACAATCGCCTGCGACAGCAGGAGATCCGCACCTGTCGTCGGATGCACGCCGTCGGCCCACACCCAGGTCAGGTTGCCGTTGGGATCCCGCAGCGTGGACGGCGTGCACTGAAGCGAGCTTGACGTAGTGCAGACGGGAACCGTGGTGTTGACGAAGCCATAGGCCGCCGGGTTGGCAATGACTTCGTTCAGCAGCTGCGACGTGTTGACCTGGATCACCGGCAGGCCGGCCGCGCCGAGGGCAGCATCAAGCGTCGAGTTGAAGAAATTGGAGATGGCAGTGGCGGTGGCCTGCGCGCCCTGCGCGGCCGCGAAGGGTGTCTTGCCGAGGTCGGGAAGCCTTTGCACGACGATGTACTGGGCGCCGGCGGCACGCAGACGAGCGGCCTGCGCGGCCAGATCAATCGCCGCCTGCCCCATGGCCGCCTGCAGTTGCGCTGAGGTGATCTGGCCGGCGGCGAACTGGGCCGACAACACGAAGAAATCATTGGCGCCGCCCTGGATCTGGTACAAGGCGGTCGAATTCAGCGGGCCCTTCGAGATGAGCTGCGATACCTGCTGGACCACCGAGTAGTCCGGCGCGCCGGCCGGGACCAGTGGTGACGGGCTGTTGATGCGCGCGCCGCCTTGCGCGTAGTTGTTGCCGCCCTGGAACGACGGCGTCGACGTCAGGCCAAAGTTTTGGCTCACGTACATGGGCGTGGTGAGGCCGGGATTGGTCGTGAAGCGCGACCCGTATTGACCGGCGTCGCTAAGACTGTCGCCGAACGTGTAGGAACCGGAAAACTGGGCGCTGGCGGAACCTGCGACCAACGCCAGTGCAAGCGCGCCGGCGACCAGCGACGGACGAAATCTCCGCATGATGAAGCCTCCTCGTGGATGGATGCCATG
>JANNKR010000125.1:0-23399 GCA_031396395.1 Betaproteobacteria bacterium | reverse complement strand
AGCCGCGCGTGCTGGCCGTGCTCGACTGGGAGTTGTCGACGCTGGGTCACCCGCTATGCGACCTCGCCTACCAGGTCATGGCCTGGCGACTCACTTCCGCGCAATTCCGCGGGTTGGCGGATGCCGATCTGCCCGCACTCGGCATCCCGGCGGAAGCCGACTATGTGGCGGCCTATTGCCGCCGCACCGCCCGCCACGGTGTCGACCACTTCGAGTTCTATCTCATCTTCAACATGTTCCGGATCGCTGCGATCCTGCATGGCGTCCTTGCCCGCGCGCTGCACGGCAACGCCGCCAGCGACGATGCCGTTGCCACGGGTGGCCGCGCCCGCCTGGTGGCCGACGTCGCCTGGGCGATGGCCGAGCGCACCCGTCACTGAGGAGAAGCACCATGGATTTTGCCCACAACGAGCGCGTGCGCGACCTGCAGGACCGGCTCACTCGCTTCATGGAGGACCACGTCTACCCGGCCGAGGCCGTCTACGCGGCCGAGGTGGAGGCGAACCGGCGCGCCGGCAATCCATGGATCGCCACGCGCGTGATGGAGGCGCTGAAGGCCAGGGCCCGCGCAGAAGGGTTGTGGAACCTCTTCCTGCCGCAATCCGCGCTGGGGGCGGGCCTGACCAATGCCGAATATGCGCCGCTGTGCGAAATCATGGGTCGCTCGTGGATCGCGCCTGAGGCGTTCAACTGCAATGCGCCCGACACCGGCAACATGGAAGTGCTGGTGCGCTACGGCACGCCCGAGCAACAGCAGCAGTGGCTTGTCCCGCTGCTTGCCGGCGAGATCCGCTCGGCCTTCGCGATGACGGAACCCGACGTGGCCTCGAGCGATGCCACCAACATTGCGGCGTCGATCGTCCGGGACGGCGATCACTATGTCGTCAATGGCCGCAAGTGGTGGACCACCGGGGGGCCGGACCCGCGCTGCCGTATCCTGATCCTGATGGGCCAGTCCGATCCGGACAACGCCGATCGCTACCGCCGGCAGTCGATGATCCTGGTGCCGTTGGATACCCCCGGCGTGAAGATGGTGCGCACGCTGTCCGTGTTCGGGTACGACGATGCGCCGCATGGCCACGCCGAATTCGACTTCGACAACGTGCGCGTGCCGGCGTCCAGCATGCTGCTGGGGGAAGGACGCGGCTTCGAGATCGCGCAGGGCCGGCTGGGGCCGGGGCGCATCCATCACTGCATGCGCCTGGTGGGCCAGGCCGAGCGCGCACTTGAGTTGATGTGCCACCGCGCCGCCACGCGCATCGCGTTCGGCAAGTCGATCGCCGAGCGCACGGTGACGCAGGAGCGCATCGCGCAGGCCCGCATCCTGATCGACCAGGCGCGACTCCTGGTCCTGCACGCGGCGTGGAAGATGGATACCGCCGGCAATAAGGCGGCGCGCAAGGACATTGCGATGATCAAGGTGGTTGCGCCGAACATGGCCTGCCAGGTAATCGACTGGGCGATCCAGGTGCACGGCGCCGCCGGCGTGTCCGAAGACGTGCCGCTGGCCTTCTTCTACGCCCAGGCGCGGTCACTGCGCTTCGCCGACGGCCCCGACGAAGTCCATCGCAACCAGATCGCGCGCCTGGAGCTGTCCGCGCTGCGCGGCGCCCCATGAGGACACGGGCCTGCCAGGGGCGACGTTAGCCGCGCTTTGGCGATCATCGCCTCGGGCGATCAGGGTCGCCGCAAGCGGTTCGCTTTCGGCATCCCTGCCTGCGTGGAGTAGCGGATGCGCCCCGCACCACCGCGAGGGACGGACGGCATCGGCTCCAGCGGCCCGTTGGGCCTGATCTGCCCGGCGCGGGCCAGTTCCTGCGCAGCCGCTTCGGCGGCGACCTCCGTGCGCAAGCCTTCCCCCGTTCCCTGGCGCATCTGCGATGCAATCCAGCGCGTTATTTGAGGCGCGGCGATACTGGTGCCGTTCAGCGCAACCGTGGATCCGGTTCGAGTACCCGCCGCAAGAATCCCTTGGAGCGCATGGGACTGCTCGGACAACAGCAATGCATCCGGACCGGTGCGCGGCCACGGAGGTCCGCTTGCCGGTACGAGCGTGGGGCCTCCGGCGCTGTACCGCGCGGTGGAAAGATTCGAGCCGCGGAATCCACCGGCGACGACGGTCAGCTTGCCGGAAGCAATATCGCTGATCGTACCCATGCGACGGACCGCGCTCTGGCCACTATCGCTTTCTTCGAGCCGACCCCGGGCGTCATATCGCGTTTCGAGGTAATGCGCGTCCTCGAATCGGGATTGCCGTCCCCGGACCGGGAAGCCGGCCGGCGTGTCGTTGCGGCGGATGAACGCGTCCACGACGCGATCCGTGTTCCCCGTCGTTCGCAGTGCGATCTGCCAACTTCCGGACGGCGCAACGCGATCACCTTGCTGCACGGCGGCGGTGGGATAGACCGCGACCAGGATCCTCTTTCGACGCCGCGTGGGTGTGCCCGAGCGATAGCGGATCCATAGCAGCGGGGTCGCGTTCGTTGGCCAGCGGTACACCGGATCATTTTCTCGAATCCACCCCGAGACGTGACCGGTGGGAGTAGTGACCTGGATTTCCACTTCTCGCCCGAGTGTTCCGTTGGGCAGCCATACTTCGACGAAGCTTGGCGTCTTGCCGTCAGGCAGGACACGCCACCGCAAAGTGCTTATGGAGATGCCATCGGCCTTGAGCACCGTGACGGCATGCGTCTGTGACAGGTGCCCATTGCCTGATGGCAACACCACGCTCAACTTCTTGCCCGCAACCCGACACAGTCTGATCTTTTCGTCGATTGCACTCGCCAGCATCCCGGTCCCGTCGTGAGGTCCGGCTAGGGTGCCATAGCTCAGGTTCACCACAGTGGGCATGGCCGGCAGATTGGCCGGCTTGAGGGTGTCCGCGCATTTCATGATCCACTGCAAGCCGTCGACGGCATAGGAACTGAGCAGTCCACCGGTGGAATCGATGGTGACCGCAATCGGCAATTGGACTGCAGCGATTGACGGCGATGTGGACAACACTTCGTCGCCGTCGAGACCGGCAGCGATGTCCGTGACCGCCGTTCCATGACCGCAGCGCCGCCCCCACGATTTATGGCCCGGACGACCGTAAGCCAAGCCCACCCTGCGATAGACCGCATCTTCGTCCAGCATCGTGCCTACGGCGCTGTTCTTCAGCGCGGTATCAATATCGTTGTCCGTCAGGATCCGTCCGCCGCTGGGCCACGGACCAGGATTGAGCGTTCCGTCAAGATCCTGCCCCCAGAACGCATGCAGGCGGGTGTGCATGCCATCCACGCTTCGGAAGCGACGATGCGCGAACGCAATCCCGTCGTCGATGACACCGACCAGCACGCGTTGCGGCAACGGAGAGGCGGACGCGGCACCGGCTGATTGCGAACCTGGCGTCGAAGCGGAGGATGGCCCTGCCTGCTGCAACTGCGCAGGGATCTCACGCGTCCGAGCAATGCCCCAGCTCGCTTCACTACCGCGACCTTCTCTCCCCGTAGGCCACGCAAGCGGAAAATCGCGGCTTGGCACGCACAGTTCGAAGCGTCGGACGATGCCATTGAGCAGCCCCTCACGCACCGCTTCAAAGAACTTTCGCCCCACCAGCGCAGTAACGTATCGCGCGTCCTCAAGCCCAGCAGGTGGCCTTAGGAAGAGTTCCGAAAAATGCACCAAATCCTCGATGCGGCCGTGCAGGCGTTCGTCCATCTCCGCCCGCGCGCCGACCAACGGCTTCGTCAATTCCAGAAGAACCGGATAAGCCTCGGCCTTGTTACGTCCCAGAAAGCGAAAATCGGTATCCACCGCATAAAGATAGTAGGGATCCAAAATCGCTTCCGGGCCGCCGTCCTCATCCGCCCCCCCACTGCGCGGCGCTTCGTCCGGAACCCCAGGTCCATCATGCGTATCAGTAGTTGACATGTCGCAAGCCTCCGACTGAATGTGGTGCAGAATTCAAGGTGGATTCCGCATTGCGCTCAATCAGGGCCATTCGGCCCTGGCTTGTTTCCATAGCCACTGGATCATCGTCGCTGCGCCGAAGTCCACCGAACTCGGGGCGCTCAGCCAGGTGGGCTTCGCGGCAGCCGGGTGAAACGTGCCGGTTGCAATGTCGTACTGTTCACGGAAGTCGAAGTCCTTGTTCCCCGGGAATTGCGCGCCATCGTACTCGCACGTGTCTACCTTCGGGCGAAAGGCGGGATTGAGGGCAGTACCCCCGGTTGCAACGGCATACACGCCGCGATTTTCGACGTATTGCCCGATGATCAGTCCGAGGTACTGGCCCGCGCTGCTGTCGACCGGGTAGTGAACGCCGGCAACGGTTCGATTGACCGCGATCCGGCTGGCCTGGCGCATCAACTGCTCGCGCAGGATGATCGCATTGGTCGGCGGGGGCACCAGCGCGGTCAGCACATACGCGACCGCATGCGCCTCGGTCGAGTGCCCGCTGGGAAAGGCCCCATGTCCGGGCGTCTGAATCATCGGCTGAACCTGTGGGGAGAGCTCGTTCGGACGTCGTGACGGCAAGGCATGCTTGAATCGCATCTCGACGTGGCTGGCCAGCCGAAGCACACAGTCGATCAGCTCGAGCGTCCACTTGTTCCTGGCAGGAACGAGGTTGACCACCGCAGTCCAGAAAGCAATCTGCGGCGTCATTTGCGACAGGATCTCGCTGGCCCGATCCTCGCGCAGGTCGGCATAGCCGATGACGAATTCCAACTGGTCGCGAAACTGCACCATGGACGGACGTGACATGGCCGCCAGCTGCTTGGTTGCGCCCCCCGTATCGATGGCTGACAGGACCGCCTTGCCTACGTTCATTGCGAAGGACATTCCGGACTGCAGCTCAAAGTCAAACAGGTTCGCCCGAACCCATGGCTCCCAGCGCCTGAGGTTCTCTTCCCAGCCCGCAACGCCCTCGATTGGCAACTCGGCGGGGGTCGCTCCGCCCACGACCGTTTGCCAATCTCCAACGATGCCATCCCGCAGCCGCGTCATGGCGTCGGCGACAAGTGGCGTGCCGCTGCCACCAAGACCCACCCCGCCGACACCTCCTACGCCACCGACACCTCCCACTCCACCAACACCCCCGACACCGCCAACACCTCCCACGCCGCCAACACCACCGACACCTCCCACGCCACCGACTCCGCCAACGCCGCCTTCCGGTCCCGTTCCGCTCATCGCTGCCTCCGTAGTCGTTGTCCTTGTTGCCAAACGTCGTTGTGCCGCTACTTCAACCGGGGACACCCGCATCGCGCAGGGTGGCCGCCCACACCCGTCCGGTTTCGTAGCCCGTGCTCGGCGAACGCTCCACAAATTTACTTACGGTGAAGCCCGGTTCGATGCTCAGCAGTTCGGCGACGGTAGCCCTCGCCGCATCGCACTGCCCGAGATGCCACTGACTGATCGCGAGCGCCCGCAGCGTCGACGCATGCTTCCGGTTCATGCGATAGGAGCGCATCGCATAATCGAAAGCCAGTGCGTAGTCCTGCGCCGCCAATGCCGCGGTAGCGGACAGCGAGTCGAAGAAGTACTTGAGCGGATCGAGCGGCGACAAGCGTCGGGCACGTGCCGTGTCCTCGAGTGCAATGACTGCTTCACCCTTGAACGCGTGCATGGTGCCTTTGAGCAGCCACGCCAGTGAATCGTTCGGATTGACCAGCAATGCGCGCTCATATCGGTCGGCCGCAATGTCGAAGCGCTTGAGCAAGTTGGTGTGCGCGAAACCATCGACAGCGAGTGCGAGCGAGCAATCCGGGTCGATGTCGAGCGCCCGCCGGGTCCGGTCGAGCGCCATGCGGGTGTCGACGGTCCGGTCGGGTGACCAGCCTTGCTGCACGCGCAGGATATGCCACTTCGCAAGCCACGCCTGCGGAATTGCCATTCGGGGTGCGCGCTCGGTCAGTGACTGCAGCATCTCGTGCGCCCGGTTGAAATCGCTATCCGAAAGCCGGTGCATCAGCGCGATTGCCCCGAGGAGCAGCGTGCATCCTTCAAGCGTGGGCAGCGCCTGCGTCTGTGCCCGATGCAGTTCGCGGGAAAGAATGGCGGAACCGACATCGGCGACCAATGCGTCGACCATGTCGTCTTCCCCGCACAGAATCGAACCGACTGTCCCGCGAACACGTTTGAACCACACGACGCTTTCGCCGCGTGCCTCGGCAAGCTCCACGGTCAAAGCCACTGCATCACCGGACACGCGATAGCTACCTGAGACGACGTAGTTGGCCCCGAGATGGTTCCCGACCTGGCTGACCGAAATGTCGCGCGCCCGAAACACGGTTGTCGACAGCCTTGAAATGACGTGCAAATCTGCCGTGCGCGAAAGTGCCGCGATGACCTCATCGGCGAGAATTTCACCAAGCACCATCTGCTGGGGTTCGACGCTGCGTGCCTCGAATGGAATCACGGCCACCGTTGGGCGCAGGACCACGTCGGGTGTGTTTCCGTGCGCAATCACCGGATACGCCCCGGGTGGCCCGATGCGAAAGGCTCTGATCGGCTCGCGGACATGCTTGAGAAAGCATTCGCCAAGGTCCTCGACATCGGCGTCGAGGAGCGGCGTAAGCTGGTCGCGCACGGCAGCGGACACCACGATCTCGCCGGGACCGGCAAGCGTGGTGAGGCGTGCGGCGAGGTTGACCTCGTGCCCATACACATCGTGGGCATCCGCAATGAACTCGCCGGCGTTGGCACCGATCCGCACCAGCATCTGCCGATGGGGCAACTGCTCCGCATTGTCGGCGCGGCAGGCGTCCTGAATGGCAAAGGCCGCGGCAACGGCCGCAGGGGCGTGGGCGAACTCAAGCAGCATTCCATCTCCAAGGCTCTTCACCAGGCGGCCGCCGTGCGCCGGAAGCACGGTGGCGGAAACCCGTTCCACCAACTGCTGCCAGCGTCGTACTGCACCCTCCTCATCGTCCTGGATCAGCCGCACCGACTCGACCACGTCGACGCACAGCAGGGTTCGGACAACGCGAGCGGATGAACTAGGTGATGTAGGTTGCACTTGGACCCACCGAGCGGGCAACGCGAATATTCACCTGCCATTGTGGTCTACACCGCGTGGTGGGCACAAGCGGCAAATCCGATGCTTTCGGGTCGCCGCCGCGGGACCGACGATTGCCGAAACGCAGGATTTCGCATGCTAAGCTGATCGGGTCGTGTCAGCGCGCCCTTCAGCGCGAGGCGCGACCCTGTGCCATGAAGGATGTCCACCCGCCCCCAACCG
Organism: Betaproteobacteria bacterium; assembly: GCA_031396395.1. Classification (GTDB taxonomy): domain Bacteria; phylum Pseudomonadota; class Gammaproteobacteria; order Burkholderiales; family Casimicrobiaceae; genus VBCG01. The sequence continues at coordinate 16,174 of JANNKR010000125.1, read as the reverse complement.
TAGCGGCCTTGCCCCTGGCGGCCAACCCCGGCCGCATCCGCACCTGGCGTCATCATCTTTACCGATACTTGGTTGACCGCCGCAATCGGCGGCACGCGTGGTTCGTACTGGCGTCCGTATCCGTCATCGGCGTCCTGGCCGCCGCCAAGGGGGCTATCGGATACCACCTCGGAACCAGCGGGACGCTGACGCTGGAAGTCGCGCTGGGCATCGCCACGGTAGTGGCTGTCGGCTTCGGCCTTGGCCAGAAGCGACTGGAGCGCGCGCTGGAGGCGCACTTCATGCGCAACACCCACGCGCACCGGAAGGCGCTGGCGGCGCTGGCCGACGAGCTTGCCGCCATGGAAGACCACGACCAGCTAGCGCAGGCCGTGGTCGATCGATTCGATGCGCTGTTCGGCACCCGCGGCAGCACCCTTTACCGTCACGACGACAGTGCAGACTTTGTGCGCATCGCCGCGAACGACTCGCGCTATCCCGATCGCGTCGCCGCCACGGACGTGGTGGTGCAGCGAATGCTGGCCACGCATGCACCGGTAGCCGCCGCCGATCTTGCCAGCCAGGTGAACGCGCCGATGGTATGGCCGCTGCGTGTCCGCGGCCAATTGAGCGGATTCCTCGCCGTCGGCGAGCATCCCTATATCGAGAGCTTCGATCCGGACGAAGTCGCTGGTGTGACCGAACTCGCCAATGCCACGGCCACCACGCTGGCGCTGCTGGAACCGGACCGGGCGAAACACGCGGTCCCGAAGCGCCCTCCGCTGCCCCTGCACCTGTCGTCGTTCATCGGGCGCGACGACGCGATGCTCGAACTCCGGGCGCTGTTGCAATCCACCCGGCTGACGACCGTGACCGGGCCGGTCGGCATCGGCAAGAGCCGGTTGCTGGTGCAAGTGGCCGAAGCTGCGGCAACGGACTACCCAGGTGGCGTGTACTGGGCGGACCTTGCCGTATGTGCCGGTGACGATGCGCTGCCCGTCGCCATCGCGCGCGCAATGGGTATCCCGGCACACCTCGCTCCTTCGCCATACGCGGATCTTGCCGGCCATTTCGCACACGATGCCGCGTTGCTGGTCCTGGACGGCTGCGAATCCAACCGCGAAGCCAGCGCCAACGCCGCGGCGACGCTGCTGGCAGCCGCGCCGACCCTGGCGATCGCGGCGACCAGCCAGCAGGCGCTGGGCGTGTCGGGCGAACGGGAGTATCCGTTGCCGCCACTGGCCGCGGATGTGGCCGGCGCTGCAGCGGTGAAACTGTTCGTCGACCGCGCGCGGGCGGTGCAGCCGGGATTCGCCCCCGATCCGGCCACGCGCAGCGTGATCGTCGATATCTGCACCGCGCTGGGAGGGATGCCGCTCCCGATCGAGCTGGCGGCAGCGCGCATGAAATTTTTCGATGCGGGGACCATCCGCGATGAGCTTTACGCACACGCCGGTGGCGATCGTGATCCGGCGTCGACGTCGCATGCGCATTCACTACAGGCGTCCCTTGCGGCGAGTTTTGCCCACCTGACGGCCGCCGAGCGCGCGGCCGCCCACGCGGTGGCAACCATCGACGACCCGTTTTCACTCCAGGCGGCCGCCACGGGCGCATTCGACGACGACACAGAGCACGCCGCCAGGATGATCGCCCAACTTGTCGACAAGTCCTGGCTGTGCCGGCTCGACGGGCGCGATGGCGCGGCATCGGCGCAGTACCGGATGCTGGCGCCGCTGCGTCGCTATGCGCTCGAGCGCGCCCCCTCCAGCGACCGCGATGCTTCTGGCATACTTCTCCCCGCGCGCGACCCGCCACCGGGAAACGATCCGATTCCTTAGGAACAGCCATCAACGACACGCAAGCACCGGCGCAGCGTCTGGGTCGGTACCAGATTCGCGAAATCATCGGCGAAGGCGCGATGGCTTGTGTCTATCGCGCCTACGATCCCGACATCAATCGCACGCTGGCCATCAAGCTCCTGAAGGCTCAGCTCCGCCTCGACAGCGAGTACCACACCCGCTTCCTGCGCGAAGCCAAGGGCGCGGGCGTGCTGTCGCACCCCAACATCGTGACCGTGTTCGACGTGGGCGAGGACCAGGGACATCCGTACATTGCGATGGAGCTGGTCGAGGGCCAGACGCTCGCCGACGAGATCAAGTCGAAGAAGCAACTTTCGACCAAGGACATCGTCGAGATCGGCATCCAGCTGGCGCGCGCGCTCGACTACGCGCACAAGAAGGGGATCGTCCACCGCGACGTGAAGCCCGGCAACATCATGCTGGTGCAGGATTCGAACGTGATCAAGGTCGCGGATTTCGGCATCTGCAGGATCGACGACAACGATGCCAACGATGCGACCCAGCAGACGCAGATGGGCAACGTGCTGGGCACGCCGCACTACATGTCGCCGGAACAGGTGCTGGGCGAGAAAGTCGATTCGCGCTCCGACCTGTTCTCCGCCGGTGTGGTGCTCTACCAACTCCTGACGAGCCACCTGCCCTTCACCGGCGACACGCTGATCAGCGTCGCCTACAAGATCACCAAGACCGACCCGCCCGCGCTCGACAAGCTGCGCCCGGACGTGCCGCTGAGCCTGCGGCGCGTGGTCGAGCGCGCGCTGAAGAAGCAGCCCGACAAGCGCTACCAGTCCGGTGAGGAAATGGCGGTTGCGCTGATCGCCGTGGCCCGCGAGCTGGCCGATGAAGGTCAGCCGCAGCAAGGGCGACGCGGCCTGCCATTGCCTGTGCGCTGGGCCCTGGCCATGGCAGCCCTGGTCGCGGTCACGATGACGCTGACGGCCACGGTGCTCTACAACCGGCAGTACGCCGCAATGATGGACCAGGTGAAGGACTATGGCGGCTCACTCGCCAAGTTCATGGCCACGCAGAACGCGGTACCCCTCCTCTCCGACGACGCGGCGGCGATGGATGTATTCGTGCAGGAGACCCTCGGTCGCCAGGACTTCAATCACATCACGATCGTCGACGATCAAGGCATCGTGCGCGCGGGTAATGCGGCGGCAAAGGTCAATGCCAAGTACGTGCCGCCGCAGTCAACGCCGATGGCGTCGAAGGACGCGGGCGTCAAGGTCGAGAGTTTTCGTACCGCGGACGGGCGGGAGGTGCTCGACTTCGGTGCCCCGGTGCTGTTTCAGGGCAAGGAGATCGGCCGGGTGCAGCTGGGCATCTTTGCCGCGCCGTTGACGGCGGTGGCCAATCTGATGTTGCTGATGCTGTCGATCCTGACGCTGGTGACGGTGGCTGCCGTGGCCGCGGGCACCTATTTCCTCGCGCAGCGCCTGTCGTCCCCCGCGCGGATCCTGCGCAACTCGCTGCAGGAGCTTGCCAACGGGCGCTACGACTACCGGATTGCCGACCAGCGCAAGGACGAGTTCGGCGAGCTGTTCGCCCAGTTCGACCGCACCGCTGCCGCACTCGAACAGCGCCATGACCCGGGAAAGTCGGCAACACCGATGCCCCCGCCCGCGGCCTGACGCGATGCGCCTGGCGGCCCTGTCCGGCGCGCTGCTCGGCGCGGCTATGCTCCTTGCCGGATGCGCCACGCCGACGCCACCTCCCGCGCCACCCTACGAGCCACCGCCGCGCATCGTGGCCACGCCGATGCCGGCGGACGGCGTCGTCGCCCGCGACCAGGATTTCGCGATCGTGATCGTGCGGCCCGGCGATACCTACGCCACGCTGGCGCAGCGGTTTCTGGACGATGCCGGCAAGGCGTGGTGGCTGGCGCGATTCCATCACGATGCCCCGCTCCAGCCCGGTTCCCTGCTGGCAGTGCCGTTAAAGGTTCGCAACGCAGTCGGCGTGTACCCGAACGGCTACCAGACCGTCAGCGTGCTTTGTTACCACCGCTTCGGGTCGCGTGGCAGCCGCCTCAACGTGACGGCTGCCGCGTTCGAGGCACAGATGGAATACCTGGCGCGCAACGGCTATACCGTGGTGCCCATGCAACGCCTCGCCGGCTTCCTCGAAGGGCGGACTGCATTGCCGCCCAAGACGGTGGTGATCACGATCGACGATGGCTATCGCTCGAGCTTCGAGATCGCCTGGCCGATCCTACGCAAATTCGGCTTCCCCGCCACCGTCTACCTGTACTCCGATTTCGTCGGTGCCGGCGACGCGCTGTCGTGGGCGCAGATGAAGGAAATGACCATGGGCGGACTGATCGACATCCAGCCGCACTCGAAAACCCATGCCAACCTCACGCTGCGGCTGCCAGGTGAGACCGACGTGCGCTACCGTGAACGCATTCGCCGCGAGGTGGACGTCCCGGTCGCGGCCATCCGCGACAAGCTTGCGGTGTCGAGCCTCAGTTACGCGTACCCCTATGGCGACGTCAACGAATACGTGGTGGAGTTGCTGGCCCGGCAAAACGTCGGACACGGCGTGACCGTGACACCAGGCGGCAACGCGTTCTATGCGTACCCGTACATGCTCCGCCGCAGCATGGTGTTCGGCAACGACGACCTCGAAGCATTCAGGGCCAAGCTGACGACGTTTGTGCGCACGGGTGCCCGGTGACGCGAATCGCGCGGGTTGGCAATCGACTCTACGTGGCGGGGATCGTCGTCATGGCCCTCGCCGGCTGCGCAACACCCCCCGAGGTGCGTAGCGTCGCCGAACCGGAACCGGAGGCGCCGCCGCTGGTCAGTGAGAACACCCAGCGCGCGGCAATCAACCGCCACCTCAAGCTGGCGCAGGACGCGACCAAAGCCGGGGATCTCGCCACTGCGGCCGCGCAATGGCAGATTCTCACTTTGCTGGCGCCAGGTACCGCAGCTTATCGCAACGGTCTCGAGGCGGCGCGAAGCGGGATCGCGAACGGCGTACGCGATCAGATGTCAGCGGCCAATGCCGCAATGTCGGCCGGCGAACATGACCGTGCCGCCCAGTCGGCATTGCGCGTCATGGCGCTCGACCCCGAAAACCCGGAGGCGGCCAGGCTGCTGCGCGATATCGACCGGCGGCGCATGGCACGGGTGCAGGCCGACCGGGCCAATCGCGCGCGCATCGAGGATGCGATGGCGATCAGGAACGCGCAACAGAATCAGGCGGCGTCCGGTGAGTACGCCGCGTCCTTCGACATCGATCAGGCGCTGGAACTGTTCCGGGCCGGCGACACGGCGGCCGGCCTGCGCGAGTTGCGCGCCTATGTGGATGCGCATCCGGGCAACCGTGCCGCGCGCCACCGCGCGGGGCAGGTCGTGGCCGATCACGCCCGTGAGCTGGAGGACAAGGGCGCGCGTGCCGAAGCGCTCAGTCTCTACGATCAGGCGCAGGTGTTGTATGGCGACAAGCCCCCGTGGGCAGCGCGGGTGGCCAGCCTGCGCAAAGCGCAGGGCGCAAGCGGGACCCCGGTTAAACCCTGACGTCCCCTCTGCCCGCTAGGACTTGGGGGCACCGAACTTGTCGCTCATCCGCTTGCGCAGGTCGATCGCGCGCTCGCGCTCAAGTTTGGCTTTCTGGTTGCCGGGCTCGAGTTCGATCACCCGATCCCACTTGGCGATCGCCTCGTCCAGGTTCTGCCGCTGGAACGCCTGCGTTGCCTCGCGCTCATAGCGGCGCGCAATCTGCGTCCGCGTGGCGTCGCGTAGCATCACCGCATCGCGGTTGCCCGGGTCGCGCTGCGCGGCGTCGCGGAACGCTTCGTAGGCACCATCGAGGTTGCCGGCGCGCTGCATGTCACGGCCCTGCTGCATCAACGCCGACGACGCATTGCGCGGCGTCGCATTGTCGACCGACGCAATCCTGGTTGACTCGTCCGTCGGCGCGTCGGCCGCAGGTGCCGGTGCCCGCGCTGCCGCCGCGGTCGTCGCTGCCGCACCGGCCGGCGGCGCGCGTCCGGGGATCTTGATCACCTGGCCGGCCGCCAGGCGGTTGGGACTCTGGATGTCGTTGTAGCGGGCCAGGATGTAGAAGCGGAACCGGTCGCCAAGATATTGCTGCGCCAATTTGGCCATGGAGTCGTCGCGCTGCACGGTGTAGCGGAACGAAACCGTGCCGAGTTCCTTTTGCGGGTCCGCCTTGATCTGGTCCATCAGCTTGCGCGCCAGATCGTTGGAGGCATCGGTTGCCTGCGCCTGTTCAAGTTTGGCGCGGGCCCCCGCCTCGTCGCCATTTTGCAGCAGGTCAACGGCTTCAATGGCAAGGCGCTGCGCCTGCGCCTTCTGCTGGGCCGGCGTCAGTTCGGGCACGGGAGGAGGCACGGGCTTGGGCGCTTCCACCACGACCACGGGTGGCGGTGGCGCCACCGGGGCCGGCGCGACCGGGGCGGGAGGGGGTGTTGCGCAACCAGCCGCAAGCAGGATGGCTGCCAGCGTACCGACGCCCGACCACGCCGTCCGGCGCCATGCCTGTGGTGCTGCTACCTGACCTGAGCTTGCCGTCATGCCGTGCCTCTCCGTTCCCATTGCCAATCCCGCTGCGCGAACAGCATCCGTTGCTTGTCGCACTGCGGCAAACCTATCCTAACCGACGCAATTCGTTCGGGAAAGGGAATATTGCGCCTTTTCCGTGCCAAATTTCAATGCCGAGGACCCTCGCGCCTCGCGCCGAACGTTCATTTCCACACTGGACAATGAATCGCATCACGCAGCAGGAACGGAATGCGTCTGCACGAGATCGGTGCACCAGATGGCGAGTGCGGAGAAGTTGTCCTGGTCGGCGCCACCGCATTTGCGGACCTGTTCCTCCATGACGCGCAGCCAACCGGCCGCAGATGTCGCACCCACCAGCGCCGTTTCCATCGCGGCCTCGTCAATGTATTCCCAGAAGCCATCGGTACACAGCAGGAACACATCCCCCCCCTCGATCACGAAGTCGGAGGCCCCGACCGAGGCGGAGTTCTCGCCATCGTGGCCCAGTGCGGCGAAGAGCCGGCTGCGTTCGGTCGACTCGCGCATGGCGGCAGGTTTCAGATATCCGGCATCGACCAGCCGCTGCACGACGCTGTGGTCCTTGGTCTGCGCGAGGACCTTGCCCGCCCGGAAGCAGTAGAGCCGGGTGTCGCCGACGTGACCCCACGCAGCGACGTGATGCACGGTGTCGATGGCCAGCACCGTCGCGGTGGCGCGCATTCCGGATACGGCGTCCGCCGTTGTCTGTTCGGCCAGGATCGCCCGGTGGGCATTGGCGAGCGCAGCGGTAATGGCCTCCCCCGTGCATTGCGGGTCATCCTGGAAGGATGCCAGCACCACCCGCACGGCCAGCTTCGATGCCACATCGCCTGCGTCATGGCCGCCCGCGCCGTCGCTGACGACGCAAAAACAGCCCCCGCCGCCCGACCAGAACCCGTACGCATCCTCGTTGCGCGCCCGGCCACCGGCGTCAGTCAGCACAGAGACTTCGAGTTGCATCGAGTTTCGGCGCGACGGGCCGGAATCAGCGCTGAGGGCCGCCGGATGGCGGCCCAGGAATCGCGTCGCCCTTGTAGCCGCGCAGGAATTCCGCGCCGATCAAGGCATGAAAATCGGTCGCCGCCTCCGTCGAGATCTGTCCGTAGATTTCCTCGTACATGTTCCAGAGCTTGGCTTTGTGCGAGCCCGGCAGCAGCGAATCGGCGAACGATGCGTCCGTCAGCCTGCCCTCGAGTTGCTGCGGATCAAACCGGGCAAGCACGGCGGACAACGCGGCCCGCATGCCGGCTACGAAGCCCAGCTGGTGCTCGCGCAGGCTGGTGCACGCGTCGGTGACCGCCTGCAACGGGGGCATGAAGCCCTCGCCGCGCGGCTGCAGCAGATGCGTCAGCGCGGCATCGAGATCGGGCGCGAACTTGAGCGGGTTGTTGGCGTGGGCGTTGATCATGGTGGCATCGGCGCGCACCTGGCGCTTGGCCGAAGCGCGGGTCGCCAGCAGATCTAGCATGCCACGCATCGTTTCGCGCATGACCTGCCCCAACTCTTCCATTGCATGGGGTGTCAGCCCGCCCGGAAGCGCCAGGTCGCGCACGCCCGCACCGCGCAACAACGCCAGCAGCAAGGGATCGCTGGCTGGATCGATGCGCCTGGCGACGGCCGGCGCGCCGGTTGTTCCCGTGGACGCACTTGGTCCGGCGCTGCCGGCGCTTGGCGCAGCTGCCTGCTCATGCGGGGAAGGCGACGGCACGATCACGGTGGAAATGCGTTGCTCGGGCAAGGGCGTGCCGTCCTCCGACCACGACAGCAACGTGCCGCGGCGCAGGATCGTCGTGCCTTCGTCCGCCGCGCTGTCGACCGCAAGCGGCCCCTCCACGCGCAGCACGTAGCCCGCGATGCGCAGCTCGTCGGCGGCCGCGATCGCAACTTCCCGTCCGCGCCCCACCGGGCGCCCGTTGACGATGACCGAGACCGTCGTGCCCTGGTCGCGCAGATAAAATCTTCCGTCGCGCCATGAAACCGCCGCCTGGGCGCGTGAAATGATCCGGTCCGGATCCGGCAGCACCAGCGTGCTGTCCGGCGCGCGACCGATGGTGCCTCCCGTCTCGGCAAAGTCGGCCTCCACCGGCGCTTCGAGGGGAACGCCGTTGCAGCTGAGGACTACGATCGTGAGCATTGAAAAGGGCGAGACATGATTGGTTGACTGCGGGCAGGCGCAGGATGGGGTGTCACGCCGTGCCGCGTCAAGAGCCATGAACGATTGCGCGGACATGGACCCTGTCGATCTCGCGGCGGGCGCGCCGGGACGCTACACTTCGCACATGTCCCCGCTCGTCCTTGCCAGAGTCTGGCCCATGCCCTGCGCAATCCATCGTTCCTGATGTCCGAGCACGGGACTCCTGCGTCGGGGGCCGGCACTTCACCGGCCGTCGAATGGCTGCGCGAGATCGGCACGGGCATGTCTGCGGCTTTCGTGCTGCTAGCCGCCCTGCTTCCACTCGGCCTGATCGCCTTTGCGCCGATCGGCGAATCGGCAGTCCAGGCCGGCGTGCGGGCCGCCCTCGCGGCTGCGCTCTTCGGCAACATCACGGCATTGCTGTTGAGCGGCGCGCTGTTGCCGAACGAAGTGCCGCGCGCCTCATCCGTTTTCCTGTTCGCGGCCTTCGTCGCCCGCATCGCCACGGATTCGGAGCTGCGCAGCCTGAAGGACGGCGGCGTCGACGAGATCATCTTTCTTGCGGCGGTCTGCCTGATGCTGACCGCATTGGTGCAGGTACTGTTCGGATTTCTGCGCCTCGGCAATATTGCCCGATTCGTCCCCTATCCGGTCGTGGCCGGGCTGATGACCGGTCTCGCGATCACCCTCATGTACTACGAGCTGCCCGAAGTCCTCGGCATGCACGGCAGTGACGGCAAGACCCACGGAATCAATCCGTGGACACTGTTGGTCGCCGTGGTGACCATCGTCGTCATCGTCACGGTGATGCGCCGATGGCCCCGGCTGCCGTCGAAGCTGATCGGCATCGCGGCCGGTGCGCTGGTGGCCATCGGCATCGGGCTCATCGCGCCCGGTGTGGATTTCGGTCCGCGCATCCCTTTTCTGGGCACGCTGCCCACACCGGACAAGCTGCTGGGGCTCTTATCGCGGGACGGCATCGACCTCGTGTTCCGGTTTCGCTACGAACTCGTCGTCGCGGCCCTGACCATCGCCGTCGTCGGGTCGCTCGACAGCCTGCTGTCCGCCGTGGGCGAGGCCGACGGGCCGCTTGATACCGCGCATCACCCGAATCGGCTTCTGGTCGCGCTGGGGTGCGGCAACTTCATGTCGGCGCTCTTCGGCGGTGTCCCGGTGGCTTATTCCTCGCACCACGCGCTGGCCACGCATAGCGGGGGCCCGCGCCGGATCCTCTCCAGCCTGGCCACGACTGCCACACTGGTGCTGCTGCTGCTCTATGGCGCGCCACTGCTGCGACTGATTCCCATCGGCGTCCTGTCCGGCGTGATGGTGGTGCTGGCCTTCGGCCTGATCGACCGCTGGGCGGGTTCGACGCTGCAACGCGTGCGCCGAGGGCAATACGACAGTGAACTGATCGTGAACATCCTGCTGGTCGTGCTTGTGGCGGGCGTCACGATCGCCTTCGGCCTGATTGCCGCCGTGGTCACCGGGCTGATCCTGTCGATGGGGTTGTTCCTGGCGGTGATGAACCGCTCGCTGATCCGTTCGGTCAACACGGGTGCCACGCGCGGCTCCCGCCGCGTCCATCCACCGGACAAGGCAAGCCTGCTGCGGGTCGAGGGGCACCGGATCAAGGTGATTGAACTCGACGGCGCCATCTTCTTCGGTACCGCCGACCGCCTGGCGCTCGAAGTGACGCGGGCGGCGCACAACGCGCGCTACGTCATCCTCGACCTGCGCCGCGTGAACATGATCGATGCCTCCGGCGCACTGATGCTGCAGCGGCTGTCGTCGCGGCTGCGCGGCAATGGCATCGCGCTGCTGCTCGCCCACCTGACGGCCACCAGCAAGCTTGGGCGGGCCGTCGTGGGCGCCGGCGTCTTTACCGAGCGCCATCACGCCGACTGGTTCGACGATGCCGATCGGGCATTGGAGTGGGCCGAGAACGAATTGCTGCGCGGGGCCCGCGCCGGCGACGTCGATCGCGAACTTGCGATCGGCGAGTTTGCGCTGCTGGAGGGACTGACGCCGGAAGAGCTCAAGTTCATGAAGCCGTATCTCGACCGGCAGCTGTTCCCCACCCGCTCGGCGCTCTATCACGAGGGCCACACCGGCGACCGGATGTATCTGCTGGCGCGCGGCGCCGTCAGCATCGTGGCCGAGGATCCCGAGGCGCGCGGCAAGCACCGTCGCGTGGTCACGCTGGCACCTGGCGTCATTTTCGGTGAATCAGCGATGATCGAGGGCGGCACGCGCTCCGTGACTGCGATTGCCGAGAACGAGGTGGTGACCTACAGTCTCTCGCGCAAGAACCTTGACGCGATCCACGGGTTGCGGCCCGAACTCTACCGGCGGCTGGTGCTCAACATGCTGAGTCACCTGTCCGGGCTGCTGCGGATGACGAGCGGCATCCTGCGCGAAACCAGCGACTCGGTGGACTAGGACTTGCTTTCGCCACTACCGCCGCTCGCCTTGGGCGACAGCGGCGCGGTGTCCTGTCCGATCGCATAGGCACGCCGGAATTCGCGCTCGAAGATCGCCCAGAAATCCTGCTGCGCCTCGCGCGCGATGTCCTCGTAGAGATCGAGCAGCAGGTCCCACTGCCGCGCCTTCTTGTTGCCAGACATGAAGCTGAACCCGCCCTGACTTGCGAGGCGCTCTTCGAACGACGCGGGCGCGAAGCGCTTGAGCAGGGTCTGCAACGCCGCTTCGATGCCGGCGGCCAGCCCGCGGTCGTGCGCACGCAAGTCATCCCACGCATCAGTGGCCGCGCGCACCGGCGACATGAGATCGACCCGTTGCGGCGCCAACAGATGCTTGAGCGCGACGTCCACATCCCACGCCGCCTTGAGCGGATTGACCGCATGCGGACCGATGATCGTCATCTCGGCGTGAATGCTGCTCTTGGCCTGCGACCGGTTGCGCAACATGTCGACCGTGCCCTGCGTCATCTCCCGCAGCAGCGCGCCCAGCGCTTCCATCGTCGGCTCGTCGAGGCCATTGGGCAGCTGGCAGCCGGTGATGCCCAGGCCACGCATCAGCGCCGCCTCGAGCTCGGCGCGACGCGCTGCGTCGGCGTTGTCCGCCACGTCCTGCCTGGAAGTCGTCGAATCGCTCATTTCGGTTTCGAATGCATTCCTGGCCCTGCGCGCGCCGCGACGCCCGCGAGCCTGTTGAATTTCCGCGAGTGTACTGCATTCAAGGCGCGTGGCACCCGGGTTGCACCCGTCGCGGACCTGCAGGTGAACCCGCCGAGCCGCTCGCGCATCCGGTCGACGGTGCGGTACGATGCAGCCTGTCAATGCGTCCGCGGCGCACCTGGCATCCTCCATCCAGACGATTCCTCATGGCTCCACCCAACAACCCCACGCCAATCCCCGCCACGCTGATCGCTGGCGACGGCGTCGGGCCCGAGATCACGCACGCCGTGGTCACGATACTGGATGCCCTTGGGCGTCCGTTTGCATGGGACGCCCAAGCCGGCGGCATGGCCGCCGTCACCGCCGTTGGCGACCCCTTGCCGGCCGCGCTGCTCGACAGCATCCGCCGCACCCACCTGGCCCTGAAGGGCCCGCTGGCAACCCCGGTGGGCGGCGGCTTTCGTTCGGTCAACGTGCGCTTGCGCGAGGAATTCAAACTCTACGCCAACGTGCGTCCCGCACGCACGCTGATCCCTGGCGGACGTTACGACGCGATCGACCTCGTCATGGTGCGCGAAAACCTCGAGGGCCTGTACGTCGGGTTCGAGCACTACATACCCATCGACGGCGATCCGCATGCCGTGGCAGTGTCGTCCGGCGTCAATACCCGCGCAGGCTCTCGCCGCATCGCCGAGTTCGCATTCGACTACGCAGTGCGCAATGGCCGCCGCAAGGTCACCATCGTGCACAAGGCCAATGTGCTGAAGGCATTGACCGGGCTCTTCCTGGAGGCGGCGAAGGACGTGGCGGCGCAATACGACGGTCGCGTTGCAGTCGACGAGCGCATCGTCGATGCCTGCGCGATGCAGCTGGTGCTGGACCCGTGGCAGTTCGATGTCATCGTCACCACCAATCTCTTCGGTGACATCCTGTCGGACGAAATAGCCGGACTGGTCGGCGGGCTGGGGATGGCGCCGGGCGCCAACATCGGCGAAGGCGCGGCCATCTTCGAAGCGGTCCACGGTTCCGCACCGGACATCGCCGGCAAGGGAGTGGCCAATCCGCTGGCCCTGCTGCTGGCTGCGGCAATGATGCTCGATCACGTCGGGCTCGTCGATCAGGCGCAAAGGCTGCGCGTGGCGATCGATGCGACACTCAACGTCGACGGCGTTCGCACCCGCGATCTGGGCGGCACGGCGTCGACGATGGATCTTGCAACGGCCATCGTGCGGCGACTGGACTGAGCGCCTGACACCCTTTCCATGAATGATGGCCGCGGGAGGCTAGGGATGCTGCGTTACCTCAAATCGATCTGCGCATTGCTGACGCTCTGCGCGGCAGCCGCGTGGGCCCAGGATTATCCGACCAAGCCTATCGTGCTGATCGTGCCGTTCGCGCCGGGCGGCAGCTCCGACTTCCTGTCGCGGATGGTCGGCCAGAAACTGACGGATGCGTGGAAACAGCAGGTGGTCATCGAGAACAAGCCGGGCGGTGCCGGCAATATCGCGATGGAAGCGGTGCAGCGCGCGCGTCCGGATGGCTACACGCTGATCCTGGGGCACGTCGGGACGCTTGCCGTCAATCCGGCCATGTTCGTCAAGTTGCCCTATGACCCGGTCAATGGCTTCATCCCGGTGTCGCTGATCGCGATGGTACCCAACATCATCGCGGTCAATCCCGAAGTACCGGCCAGGACGTTCAAGGAATTCTTGGCGCTGGCCAAGGCCAAGCCCGGCACCATCCACTACGGTTCGGCCGGGAACGGTAGCGCCGGCCATTTGGCCATGGAGTACCTGAAACAGGTCGCCCAGATCGACCTGGTGCACGTGCCCTACAAGGGCACCGGACCCATGCTGACGGACCTGCTCGGCGGCTCGACGCAGGCGACCTTCACCGGCGCCACGCCTCTCGTTCCGCACATCAAGCAGGGCAAGCTGCGGGCGCTGGCCGTGGGCGGCGCCAAGCGCATCCCGTCGCTGCCCGACGTCCCGACCGTGGCCGAATCCGGCTTCCCCGGCTTCGAAACTTCTCAATGGTATGGGATCATGGCGCCCGCAGGGACGCCCGACGCCATCGTGGCCAAGCTTTCCGCCGAGATCAACCGCGTCCTCAAGATGCCGGATGTGATCGAGCGACTCGTGGCCGACGGTTCGGTGCCGGCGGGCAATTCGCCCGTCGAGTTTGCCCGGTTCATCGAGGTCGAACAAAAGCGATGGGGCGCGGTGGTTAAGAGCGCAGCGATCAAGCCCGAATGAACGATGTCCACAAAAACTCCAACTGATTCCGGACTCCCATGACCTATACCGACACCGCGTTCTGGATCGCACTCCTCGAGATCATCGGCATCAACATCGTCCTCTCCGGCGACAACGCCGTCGTGATCGCGCTGGCGGCGCGTTCGCTGCCGCCGAAGCAGCAGCGGCAGGCGGTGCTGGGGGGCAGCGCAGCCGCCGTGGTGATGCGGATCGGACTGACCATTGCGGCGGTCGAGCTGCTCCGCCTGCCGTACCTCAAGCTGATCGGGGCCGCGTTGCTGCTCTGGATCGGCATCCAGTTGCTTGTGCCCGAGAACGAGGAAGCGCATGGCAAGGCGTCGGCCTCGGGTGGCATGGTTGGCGCCATTCGCACGATCCTCATCGCGGACCTGGTGATGAGCCTCGACAATGTGATCGGCGTCGCGGCCGCCGCCAAGGGCAGCACGACGCTGCTGGTCATCGGACTGCTGATCAGCATCCCGATCGTGATCTTCGGCAGCACCCTGCTGATGCGCTTCATGGAACGCTGGCCGATCATCATCACGATCGGCGGAGCACTGCTCGGCTGGGTGGCCGGTGAGATGGCGGTCACGGATCCCGCCATCGCGGACTGGGTGAACGCCAATGCGCACTGGCTGCATTGGGTGGCGCCGGCCCTGGGCGCAGCCGTGGTGGTCGCGATCGGGAAGTGGATATCCCTCCGCGCCGAGGCCAGAACGGCCGTCGAAGCCGGCGCGGCAGCCGCCGCGATGCCCGCCCGCGCAATGCCTGCGCGGGTGCGGGTGATTCTGGCCGTCGACGACTCCGAGGCCTCGGCCCGCGGCGTCGGCAGCTTCGTGACGCAGTATGCGTTGTACCGCGACCCGCCCGAAGTGTTCCTCGTCAACGCACAACGACCGGTGCCCTTTGACGTTTCCCGCTTTGTCGACGAGGCGGAGCTGCACAGCTACCACGAAGAGGAAGGCGCCAAGGCGATGTCCGCCGCGCGCGCCGCGCTCGAGGCGGCGGGGATTCCGTTCCAGGCGGTGGTTCGTGTCGGCGACCCCGGCGCGTCGGTCGCCCAGTTCGCCGTCGAGCAGCAGGTCTCGAAGATCTATGTCGGCTGCAGCGGCCGCGACCCCTCGGAGCAGATCCTGGGTTCGTTCACCTCCGACCTGCTGCACCACACGACGATGCCGGTGACGCTGCTGCCCTGAAGTCAGGTCAGCGCGAACGCCTCGGCCAGCAGCGCATACGAGCGCTCGCGCGCTGCGTAGTCGTGGGTCCAGGTCACGACGACCAGTTCGTCCAGCGCCAGTCGTGCCGCAAGTTCGCGCAGACGCGTCGCGACCTGCGCGGCCGTCCCTACGATGGCCTTGCGCCGCAGCGCATCGATCGTGGCCCGCTCGGTCTCGGTATAGGCGTGCGCGGCGGCCGCTTCCGGCGTGATCAACGGATTGCGGATGCCCTGCTCGAAGCCGGCGCGCCAATGCTCGCGCGTCCTCAGCAGGCGGCGTGCCTCGGCCTCGGTGTCGGCCGCCAGGGCCCACACGCAAATCGTGGCCTGCGGCCGGGCCAGGCGCGCGCTGGGCTTGAAGCTGGCGCGGTACAGCGCCAACGCCTCTTCGACCCCACGCCCGTCGCTGAAAAAATAGGCAAACGCATACGGCAGTCCGAAGTACGCGGCCAGCTGCGCACCATAGTCGGAACTGCCCAGGATCCACAGCTCCGGGCGCGTTGTTCCCGTGGGATGCGCCTTGATTGCGCGATAGGGATGCGCGGCCGGCAGCGGATCGCCTGATACCCACGCATCGAGGTCGCGCACCTGCTGCGGGAATTCGTCGGCGGCGTTGGCGTAGGGATTCAGCGCATGCGCGGTGAGCCGATCCGATCCTGGCGCCCGGCCGACGCCGAGATCGATGCGTCCCGGCGCGATGGCCTCGAGCACGCGAAACTGTTCCGCGACCTTGAGCGCGCTGTAGTGCGGCAGCATGACGCCGGCGCTGCCGACGCGGATCCGCGTGGTGGTCGCCGCAATGGCGGCCATCAGCACTTCCGGCGCGGTACCGACGATGCTGCCGCTGTTGTGGTGCTCGGACACCCAATACCGGTGATAGCCCAGCGCATCGCAGGCGCGCGCAAGCGCCATTGATTCGCGGATCGCGGTGTCCTGCCCGCGGCCTTCGGCCGCGGTCGACTGATCGAGTACCGACAGCTTCATCGACGCGCTTTCGACATTCCCTCGGCTCCTTATTATCGCGCCGTCACGGCCAAT
>JANNKR010000116.1:0-14875 GCA_031396395.1 Betaproteobacteria bacterium | reverse complement strand
TTCTTTTCGTGCAGCTGGTTCTCGAGCTCGAGCAGGAACTTGTCGACCACTTTCAGGATGGTGTCGTGGTCGAGCGCCGCGAACGAAATCGTGGCGTCGAGCCGGTTGCGGAACTCGGGCGTGAACATCCGCTTGATCTCGCCCATCTCGTCGCCGGCCTGCTTGTTCTGCGTGAAGCCCATCGAGCTCTTGGCCAGCTCGCCCGCACCCGCGTTGGTGGTCATGATGACTATGACGTTGCGGAAGTCGGCCTTGCGCCCGTTGTTGTCGGTGAGCGTGCCGTGGTCCATCACCTGCAGCAGGATGTTGAAGATGTCCGGATGCGCCTTCTCGATCTCGTCGAGCAGCACTACGCTGTACGGATGCTTGGTGACCGATTCGGTCAGCTGGCCGCCCTGGTCGAAGCCGACGTAGCCCGGCGGCGCGCCGATCAGGCGCGACACGGCATGGCGCTCCATGTATTCGGACATGTCGAAGCGGAGCAGCTCAACGCCGAGGCAATACGCGAGTTGGCGCGCGACCTCGGTCTTGCCCACACCGGTGGGGCCGCTGAACAGGAAGTTGCCGATCGGCTTGCGCGGATTGCCCAGGCCCGAACGCGCCATGCGAATGGCCGACACCAGCGCGTCGATGGCCTTGTTCTGGCCGAACACGACATTGCGCAGGTCGCGGTCGAGCGTCTTGAGCGAATTGCGATCGTCGGACGACACGTTCTTGGCCGGGATGCGCGCGATCTTGGCGACGATCTCCTCGACCTCGCCCTTGCCGATCACCTTTTTCTGGCGTGACTTGGGCAGGATCTTCTGCGCCGCGCCCGCTTCGTCGATCACGTCGATTGCCTTGTCGGGCAGGTGCCGGTGTTTGATGAAGCGCGCGGCATGTCGGGCGGGGCTGGTCAGCGCCGCCGGCGCGTACTTGACGCCGTGATGCTGCTCGAAGCGCGTCTTCAGGCCCTTCAGGATCTCGATGGTCTCGGCGATCGACGGCTCGGGCACGTCCACCTTCTGGAACCGGCGTGACAGCGCATGATCCTTCTCGAAGATCTGGCGGTATTCGTTGTACGTGGTGGCGCCAATGCACTTGAGCGCACCCGAGGACAACGCCGGCTTCAGCAGGTTGGATGCGTCCAGCGTGCCGCCGGAGGCCGCGCCCGCACCGATGATCGTGTGGATCTCGTCGATGAACAGGATGGACTTGGGGCTTTCCGCCAGCTGCTTCAGCACGGCCTTCAGGCGCTGTTCGAAGTCGCCGCGATACTTGGTGCCGGCCAGCAATGCGCCCATGTCGAGCGAATACACCTGGTACTCCCGCAGCAGATCGGGGACCTCGCCTTCGACGATGCGCCGCGCCAGGCCTTCGGCGATGGCCGTCTTGCCCACGCCGGCCTCGCCCACCAGCAGCGGATTGTTCTTGCGCCGGCGGCACAGGATCTGGATGACGCGCTCCAGCTCGTGCGCCCGACCGATCAGCGGATCGATCTTGCCGGCCTTGGCCATCGAATTGATGTTTTGGGTGTAGGCCTCGAGCGCGCCCTGGGCTTCGTTGCCGCCCTCCTCGTCACCCTTGGGCTCCTGCTTCTCCTGCTTCTGCTGCGGCGTCTTGGTGATGCCGTGCGCGATGTAGTTGACGACGTCGAGGCGCGTGACGCCGCGCTGATTGAGGAAATAGACGGCGTGCGACTCCTTTTCGCCGAAGATGGCCACGAGCACGTTGGCGCCGGTGACTTCCTTCTTGCCTGACGACTGGACGTGCAGTATCGCGCGCTGGATCACGCGCTGGAAGCCCTGTGTGGGCTGCGTGTCGGCGTCCGAATGCGGTGCCAGGCGCGGCGTGTGTTCCTGGATGAAGTCGGCCAGAACCCCGCGCAATTCGTCCAGATCCACGCCGCAGGCCTTCAACACCTCGGCCGCGGACGGGTTGTCGAGCATTGCCAGCAGCAGATGCTCGACGGTGATGAACTCGTGCTGCTTCTGCCTGGCCTCGACAAAGGCCATGTGGAGGGAGACTTCAAGTTCCTGCGCGATCATCGGCCTTCCTTCATCCTTTCGTCACTTTCCGGGCTACCGGGAAATACCGGCCCCGGGAAGCTATAACGCCTACGTCTCCTCCATCGTGCACTGAAGCGGATGCTGGTGCTTGCGCGCGATGTTGATTACCTGATCGACTTTAGCCGCGGCGACCTCGCGCGTGAAGGTGCCGCATACGCCCACGCCCTCGCGGTGAATCTGCAACATCACCTGAGTTGCCTTCTCGCGACTCATGGCAAAGACAGTTTGCAGGACGACGACGACGAAGTCCATCGGAGTGTAGTCGTCATTCAGCAACATGACCTTGTACAAAGGCGGTGGCTTGACTTTGGCCTTGGCAGCCTCCAGAACGCTGCCGATTTGCTGCTGGTTGCTCATCTCTTGTCACGATACTCCGGATCAAAGTGGGGTCAATGTTTGACGATTGCAACAGTTTTTACAAGAGGACGCTGCAGCTGCCGGCCCGGGCTTGACGCTTTCCCGCGGACACGCGTAAAACTGGACTGTTCGACGCGCGGATAATCCGTCCGTGGACGATTGGCGACGCGCCAAGGCGCCGAACCCTCCGCCCGCCCACCGGCCCACCACGCCCGGACTTCTCGTTCATCGTCAAAAGGAACACGCAGTATGGCAACCGGTACAGTCAAGTGGTTCAATGATGCAAAAGGTTTCGGGTTCGTTACGCCGGACGGCGGCGGCGAAGACCTCTTTGCGCATTTCTCGGCAATCAACATGCCGGGCTTCAAGTCCCTGAAGGAAGGCCAGAAGGTCTCCTTTGAGGTGACCCAGGGCCCGAAGGGCAAGCAGGCGTCCAACATCCAGGCCGCCTGATCGGGCAACGCGCCCACGGTCGCCGCCCCAACGGCTGCGACCGATGCAATTCCCGGGCCCGCGCATGCGCGGGCCCTTTTTATGGCCCGGCAATGAAGGGGTCAGGGTCAAATTAATCGTGTGAAGGTGCGCGCCACTCACAGGCGATCCCCGATTAATCTGACCCTGACCCCTTTTTTAATCTGACCCTGACCCCTTTTCTGTGACCCTGACCCCTTTTTTAATCCGACCCTGACCCCTTTTTCCAAAACAAAGCCCGCCGTCCGGCGGGCCTGTTGTTGACGACAACGCGACTACATCCGGTCGATCATCGCCTGTCCGAACGCCGAGCAGGAAAGCTGCGTGGCGCCGGGCATCAGCCGAGCAAAGTCGTACGTAACCACCTTGTCGAGAATGGCTTTCTCGAGCCCGGTCTCGATCAGCGCGGCGGCTTCCTTCCAGCCCATATGGACAAGCATCATCTGGGCCGACAGGATTTCCGAGCCCGGATTGACGTAGTCCTTGCCGGCATACTTGGGCGCCGTGCCGTGCGTGGCCTCGAACATCGCCACCGTGTCGGAGAGATTTGCACCCGGCGCGATGCCGATCCCACCCACCTGCGCAGCCAGCGCATCCGACACATAGTCGCCGTTGAGGTTGAGGGTGGCGATCACGTCGTATTCGGCCGGCCGCAGCAGGATCTGCTGCAGGAAGGCGTCGGCAATCACGTCCTTGACCACGATTTCACGGCCGGTCTTGGGATTCTTGAAGCTCATCCACGGGCCGCCATCGATGGGCTTGGCGCCGAATTCCCTCTCCGCCAGCGCGTAGCCCCAGTCACGGAACCCGCCTTCGGTGAACTTCATGATATTGCCCTTGTGCACCAACGATAGCGACTTGCGGTCGTTGTCGATCACGTACTGCATCGCCTTGCGCACCAGGCGTTCCGTGCCTTCGCGCGAGACCGGCTTGATGCCGATGCCCGACGTGTTCGGAAAACGGATCTTCTTGACGCCCATCTCGTTGATCAGGAAGTTGATCAATTTCTTCGCCTCAGGCGACTCGGCGGGCCATTCGATGCCGGCGTAGATGTCCTCCGAATTCTCGCGGAAGATCACCATGTCGGTCTTCTCGGGCTCCTTCACCGGCGACGGCACGCCCTTGAACCAGCGTACCGGTCGCAGGCAGACATAGAGGTCGAGCTGCTGGCGCAATGCTACGTTGAGCGAGCGGATGCCCCCGCCCACCGGCGTGGTCCGCGGGCCCTTGATCGACACCACGTAGTCCTTGAGGATGGCCAGCGTCTCGTCGGGCAGCCATACATCCGGGCCGTAGACGTGGGTCGACTTTTCGCCGGCGTAGATCTCCATCCAGTGGATCTTGCGCTTGCCACCATAGGCCTTGGCCACGGCCGCATCCACGACCTTGAGCATCACCGGGGTGATGTCGACGCCCGTGCCGTCGCCCTCGATGTACGGAATGATCGGCTGATCCGGTACATTGAGGCTGGTGTCAGGATTGACGGTGATCTTGATACCGCCCGCCGGTACCTTGACGTGTTGATAGCTGGACATGGATGCTCCTGTTGTGGGGGATGCCGGGGACGTCCGCAGTGGCGCCTTGAAGCTTCGGGCGCGCAACGAGTCTCTCGTCAACCTGAAATTATCCGTGAAAACACGCCATCCCGCCACGCCCGCCCTGCCTTCGGCGGAGGCGCTGATCCTGTTCAACAAGCCGTACGGCGTGCTGTGTCAGTTCACCGGTGACGGCACCAAGCGCACGCTGGCCGACTTCATCCGGGTGCCGGACGTGTATCCGGCGGGCCGCCTTGACACCGACAGCGAAGGGCTGATGTTGCTCACCGCCAACGGTCGCATCCAGGCCCGCATCGCCGACCCGCGTCACAAGCTGCCCAAGGTCTACTGGGCCCAAGTCGAAGGGGCGCCGCAACCGGAGCAGCTGGAACGACTGGAACGCGGGGTCGAACTGACGGACGGTCTGACCCGACCGGCACAGGCGCGACTGCTGCCAGCCCCGCCCGATTTTCTGCCTCGCGACCCGCCGATTCGCCATCGCCTTACCGTGCCGACGGCCTGGCTCGAACTCACGTTGACCGAGGGGCGCAATCGCCAGGTGCGCCGGATGACCGCCGCCGTGGGGCTGCCCACGTTGCGGCTGATCCGCATCGCCATGGGCCGGTTCACGCTCGAGGGCCTCGCGCCGGGCGCATGGCGGGCGCTTGAAGGCGACGACGCCGTGCTATGATCGTCGGGCTTTGCTGCATCGAAGCGCCGTCTTGAATTCGACCGCCACGATGCCCTGCCGCCCCTTCGTTCCGCGGTCCGCCGCCCTTCCAGCCAATTGATGTGATACGCCGCCTGCTCGCCCGCCTGATCCCTGGCCGGCCGACGCGCGACCCGAAGATCTATCGCGCGAACGACCACCCGGTCCGCCGCGACCAGATTCCGCGCGGCGCCCGCCAGGTCACCGAAAAGCTCCAGGAAGCCGGATTCCTCGCCTTTGTCGTCGGCGGTGCCGTCCGCGACCTGCTGCTGGGGCTCGTCCCCAAGGACTTCGACATCGCCACCAATGCGACGCCGGAGCAGGTGAAGCCCCTCTTCCGCCGCGCCTTCGTCATCGGCCGCCGTTTCCGCCTGGTGCACGTGCACGTCGGGGCCGAAGTCCTCGAAGTCTCGACCTTTCGCGCCGCCCAGACGGGCAACGACGCCACGGACGAACACGGACGCCTGCTGTCCGACAATGTCTACGGCTCCCAATCCGAGGATGCGGCCAGGCGCGACTTCACGATCAACGCGCTCTATTTCGATCCGACCACCGAGGAAATCTGGGACTACGTCGGCGGCGTGGTCGATGTGCGGGCGCGGCGACTCAAGCTGATCGGACCACCGGTCACCCGGTTTCGCGAAGACCCCGTGCGGATGCTGCGCGCAGTGCGGCTTGCCACCAAGGTGGGCGTGGCAATCGACCCCAAGACCGCGGCGCCGATCCCCAAGCTTGCGAGCCTGATGCACAACGTGCCCCCGGCGCGGCTGTTCGACGAGATGCAGAAGCTGCTGCTCTCCGGGCATGCGGTGGAAACGCTGAAGAGCCTGCGTGCGCACGGGCTGTCGCACGGGCTCCTGCCCCTGCTCGACGTGATCCTTGAACAGCCGCTTGGGCCGAAGTTCATCGAGGTTGCGCTGGCCGGCACCGATGCCCGCGTGCTGGCCGGCAAGGCCGTCTCGCCTGCCTTCCTGTTCGCAACGCTGCTTTGGCACGAAGTGCTGCAGCAGTGGAGTGCCGCGAAGGACCGCAACGAAAAGCCGCTGCCCGCGCTGTTCGACGCCATGGACCGCGTGCTCGCGGCGCAGGGCCAGCGGATCTCGATCCCGCGCCGCTTCGAGGCGACAATCAAGGAAATCTGGTCGCTACAGCCGCGCTTCGAGCAACGCGCTGGTTCACGACCGTTTCGCCTGGCGGAACATCCACGATTCCGCGCCGCCTACGATTTCCTGGAATTGCGCGGCAAGTCCGGCGAGATCGAGATGTCGCTGGTCGACTGGTGGACGCGGTTCCAGGATGCCAGCGAAGCCGAGCGCGCCGCGATGTTGAAACCCGACGAGGCCCCGAAGAAGGGGCGCCGATCGCGCGGCCGGGGGCGCAAGCGCCGCGAGGACGAAGGCGGCGACGCCACGCCGGCGCGCGATTCCGTCGACCCCGACTGATTGCCGGCCTCGACGTGCCCGCCGTAGCCATTGTCGGCCTGGGCAGCAATCTTGCCCATCCACGCCGCCAGCTCGCCCGTGCCACGATCGCGATCATGCGACTGCCCGGCACCCACCTGCTGCGCGTGTCGCGCAACTACGTCTCCGCCCCCGTCGGCGCAACGATCCCGCAGCCCGATTACGTGAACGCGGCGGTCGCGTTGAGCACCACGCTTTCGCCGCGCGCATTGCTGCGGTTCCTGCACGGGATCGAGCGACAGCAGCAACGCCGGCGCGAGCCCGGCGCGCCACGCAATGCGCCGCGGACACTCGACCTCGATTTGTTACTATACGGCCGCCGTCGCATCCACATTGCGCAACTGACCATCCCCCATCCGCGCATGCACGAACGGGCTTTTACTCTGCGACCTTTGCGCGACATTGCCCCCTTGGCCATCATTCCAGGACGCGGGCTGGCGTGCCGTTTCATGCCGGGCGTGAAAAGTCAGCGCATCGCGCGCACCCGCGCCCACCCGCTGCGCTGACACCACCGAAGAACTGCGCGATGGACATCGAGAAGTGCCGCTACATCGTCGTGGAGGGTCCGATAGGCGCCGGCAAGACCAGCCTCGCGCGCGAGATTGCGGGACGGCTCGAGGCCGACCTGCTGCTGGAGCAGCCCGAGGACAATCCGTTCCTGTCGCGCTTCTACGAAGACATGCCGCGCTTCGCGCTGCCGACGCAATTGACGTTTCTGTTCCAGCGCGCGGACCAATTGCGCGAGCTGGCGCAGCTCGACCTCTTCCGCAAGCCCACGGTTGCCGATTTCCTGCTCGACAAGGATCCGCTGTTCGCGCGACTCAACCTCCGCGACGATGAATTCACGCTGTACGAAAAGGTCTACCGGCACTTGAAGCCGCAGACGGCCACGCCCGACCTCGTCATCTACCTGCAGGCGCCGGTGGCCACACTGCTGGAGCGGGTGCGGCAGCGCGGCGTGGAGTTCGAGCAGGCCATCCCCGACGAATACCTGGCGCGACTGGCGGACGCCTATACGCGGTTCTTCTATCAGTACGACGAGGCACCGTGCCTCATCATCAACAGCGAACGGTTGAACTTCGTCGACAATCCGGCACACTTGAAACTGCTGCTGGCGCGCGTGGCGGGGATGCGCGCGCGGCGCGAATTCTTCAACATGGGACAGGGCTGACCAAGGCACCGATGGAACTGATCCGGACCGCAGCTGAACTGGCGGCGCGCCTCGACCGAGCCGGGCGCGTGGCCTTCGTGCCAACGATGGGCAACCTGCACGCCGGTCACCTCGAGCTCTGCCGCATCGCGCGCCGCCATGGCGACGTCGTGGTGACGAGTATCTTCGTCAACCGGCTGCAGTTCGGTCCCAACGAGGATTTCGACCGGTATCCGCGCACCTTCGAAGCCGACATGGCGGGACTCGAGCGCGAGGGCGTGGACGTGCTGTTTGCGCCGCTTGAACAGGAGATGTACCCCACGCCGCAACAGTATCGCGTGGTGCCGCCTGCCATCGCGGATGAGCTCGAAGGCGCGTTTCGTCCCGGCTTTTTCGGCGGCGTGTGCACCGTGGTCCTCAAGCTCTTCAATCTCGTGCAGCCCGACGTCGCGGTGTTCGGCAAGAAGGATCGACAGCAGCTGAAGATCGTCCGCGGCATGGTGCAGCAATTCAACCTGCCCATCGAGATCGTGCCGGCGGAAACCGTGCGCGCCGATGACGGGCTGGCGCTTGCCTCGCGCAACGGCTACCTGTCGGCGGAGGAACGCCGCGAAGCGCCCAATCTCCACCGCGTGCTGCGCGGCATCGCCGACGCGATCATCGCGGGCCGGCATGACTATGCCAACCTCGAGTCCACCGGAAGGGCCGAGCTCGCAGCCCGCGGCTGGAAGGTCGACTACATTGCCATCCGCAACGGGCTGGGCCTGCGCATCCCGCACCCGGAAGGATTCGACCACCCCAGCGTGCTGTTGGTGCTGGGCGCGGCGACGCTGGGGACGACGCGGCTGATCGACAACATCGACGTCATCCGGCAGGAAGGGAAGGATTAGGGCCTGTCAGCACTGAATTCGCATGCGCCGCTCATGCGAATCCAGTGCTGACGGGCCCTGGTCGGAGCGGCTCGAGCGCGCCGGTCACCGAGCTGTCATGTCGCATTGCCATTCTCGGACATTCCGGCCCACACTACTGACCATGAAAATCCTGCCCCTGCTGCTGCTTGCGCTCGCCACCATTGCAACCGGCGTTTCCGCGCAGGAGGCCTGGCCGTCCAGGCCCATCCGCCTGGTCGTGCCGTTTTCACCCGGCGCAGGCACCGATACGGTGGCCCGCTTCGTCGCCCTCAAACTCGGTGACGCGATGAAGGCAACGATCGTCGTCGAGAACAAGACCGGCGCCGGGGGTGCCATCGGCGCCGCCGAAGTGGCCGCGGCGCCGCCGGATGGCTACACGCTGCTGTTCGTCGCCTCGCCGTTCACGACGGTGGCGGCCTCCGCCCGCGCTCCGGGCTACGATCCGGTGAAGCAGTTTGCCCCGGTGGCGCCCATTGCCTCGGGCCCGCTGGCCTTCGTCGTCAACATCGACGTACCGGCCAGCACGATGCGCGAATTCATCGCGCTGGCCAAGGCGCAGCCCGGCAAGTTCAACTATGGATCGGCCGGTACCGGCAGCGTGAACCACCTGGCGCTCGAATTGATGAACAACCGCGCCGGCACCACCATTGTCCACGTGCCGTATCGCGGCATTGCCGACGCCACCAAGGATCTGCTTGGGGGCACCATCCAGGCGATGACCGCGTCGATCCCCGCCGCGTTGCCGCTGCAGGCGGAAAGACGCGTGAAGGTGCTGGCGGTCACCGGTCCGAAGCGGATCCCGCAGATGCCGGGCGTGCCCAGCTGGCAGGAGGAAGGCGTGCCCAACGCCAGCGTCATCAACTATTGGGGCATCGTGGCGCCGGTCGGCACGCCACCGGCGGTGATCGGCCGGATCAACGCCGAGGTACAGAAAGTGTTGGCAATGCCGGACGTGCGCGAGCGGTTGGAACGCGAAGGCGCCGAACTGATTCCGGGACCGCCGGAACGCCTCGGCGCGTTGATCGAGGGCGACCTCAATCACTGGAAGAAGCTGATCGCCGACGGCAACCTGCGCTTTGATTGACGGCGCGATGTCGCGCGCGGCTACCATGCGCGGCTGGCTTTCATGCGCGGCTATCATGCGCGGTCGGCTTGAACCACAAGACTTATTCGTAGACCGCCAGCCGTCCGTCAGCGCACCACCGACGTGAGCTCCAGCGCGTCCGCACCGACGCAATCCCGCAACCGTTCGCATTCGGCCGCAAGCGCCTTGCGAAACACCGCCGCGCGTGGCGGCCCGGCCACGTACTGTGTCTCCACGCGCAAGGTGCCGACCTCGACCCGCGCGTTGGCCCAGCCGATGACATCGTCGCGCCACAAGAGCGGCAACGCGTAGTATCCGAACCGGCGCTTCGTGGGTGGCGTGTAGGCCTCGAGGCGGTATTCCCACCCCCAGAACGCGTCGAAGCGCGTGCGATCCCACACCACCGGATCGAAGGGCGCCAACAACCTCACTTCATCCGGGACCTCGTCGCGCAGCGGCTCGCCGGCCGGCATCAGCCAAATGGCGCCGTCCACTTCCTGACGCGCAACTTCGACGCCAGTACGCAGAGCGCTCAGCGTGCGTTCGCGCAAGGCGACGGACACCGAGCTTGGCGTGATCATGCGCACCAGCTGACGAAACGACACTTCAGGCAGCGGCGCGTACAGATCGAGCAGCAGCAGCATCAATTCCCGCGCCCGCACGGCCGGCGGCCGCGGCGCGGCAACCGGAGCCGCCACGGCATAGACCTTGATGCCCCGCTCGCGTCGCACCACGTGCAGCTTGCCGCGATAGTGCAGCGCCTCCAGCGCGCGCGTGGTCGCCGACGAAATGCCGCCCCACCCGCTCCTGACCTGGATGCGACCCAACGTCGCCGCAACACTGCGTGGATGGGTTTCGCCATGCGCCGCGACGTGCGCCAGCACGCGCGCGGGCAGGCGCGGATGCTCGCGCTCGATGTAGAGGCTGTGTGGCCTGCCGCGCGGGTGCAGCAGGGCGCGCGTGGCCACGGTCATGACCCCATAGACATGCAGGTAATCCTCGGCGAGCGGCAACTGCGAATAGGACCGGTCGAGGTCGCCGGTGCGATAACCCGGCACGCGCTGGCGCAGGATCAGGTCAACTGCCCGGGCCGGCGCGCGAATGGGATCCAGCTGCACGAAGCGCAATCGCGCCAATGCCGTCGCGAGATCGGCGGCGGGCTCAAGCGATCGGCTCACCGCGTGGGCGCGCAGCGCCCGCAGGGGCTTCGACAATCCCATGTCAGGCCGCGCGCAGCGCGTCGACGATCTTCATCCGCGATGCCCGCGCCGCGGGGAGGAAGCCGCCGATGAAGCCCATCACCAGCGAAAACGCGAGCGAGGTCGCGATGATCTGCGGCGTGAGCGTGAAGTGGAAAGCGATTTCCGCAAAGGTCTGGAAGTTGGTCGTGGAGATCGGCACCGCCTGCATGAACGAGGCCCCGATCAGACCGACGATGCCGCCCACCAGCCCCAGCAGCAGCGCCTCGCCCAGGAACGCCGCCAGGATTGCCGTACGGGAAAAGCCCAGTGCGCGCAGCGTGCCGATTTCGCTGGTGCGCGACGCGACGCTTGCATACATCGTGATCATCGCGCCGATGATCGCGCCGATCGAGAAGATGATCGAGATGGTGGTGCCGAGATAGGAGATGAACTTGGCCAGCTGCTCGGATTGGTCCGCGTAGAACTGCGACTCCCGCTTCACCTCGAGCTGCAGCCGCTGGTCGCCTTCGATGTCGCGCTTGACGTCGTCGAAGCGATCCGCGTCCACCAGCCGGAAGATGACGGAAGAGAATGCCTGCCGCCGAAACGACTGCAGCAATTGCTCGGCGTCGCCCCAGATCTCCGAGTTGAATCCGGTGCGTCCGGCATCGAAGACGCCGACGACGGTCCAGTCGCGCTGCGCAAAGCGCAGCGTCTCACCGATGGCCGCGCCGCGGAAGCCTTCCGCCACGGCCCGGCCCGCGACGATCTCCGAGGTGCCGGGGCGAAACATGCGCCCCTCGACCAGCTTCACCTGCGGTCGCAGCGTCAGGCCGTGGCTGGTGACGCCACGGATGACCACGTTCGACGGCTTGCCGGTTTCACGCTTCGGCAGGTTGATCAGCACCACCGGTTCCTTGGAAAGGAGCTTGGTACCGTCCGGGCCGGTGGCAATCTGCGGCAGGCTCTCGACGATGGCCGCCGAGATGCGGTCCACGCCACTCTGCACTTCGGTCTGGGAGCCTTTGCGGATCACGATGACGTTGTCGGGCTGGCCCGTGCCCACCAATGTTTCGCGCAAACCCGCTGCCAGCATCAGCACGGTGGCGAACACGTAGACGACGAGGGCCATGCCACCTGCCGTCAGCAACGTCGTCAGCTTGCGCGCCATCAGGTTGCGCGCGATATAGGACAGCGGAATCCCGGTCACGATGTCCGTTCCTAGCCCACGGCGCGCAGGCCGTCGACGATGCGCACCCGGCTTGCGCGCCACGCCGGCACCGCCGACGCCACCACGCCGACGACCAGCGCGGCGCCCAGCTGCATCAGCATCGTCTCGTGTGACACGAAGAACACGGGGAACAGCGTTCCCATCGCGGTCCCGAACACCTCGGCGATGGGAATCGTGAGCAGCACTGCAATGAAGCCCCCGACCATGGCGATGCCCACCGATTCAGCGACGATCAGCGTGGCCACGACGCCGCCGCCGAAGCCCAGCGCCTTCATCGTGGCGTATTCCGAGTAACGCTCCCGCGCCGTCATCGCCATCGTGTTGGCCATGACGGCCATGATGATGATGATCACGACAAAGGACACCGCCTGGATCGCGACCAGGATCGCCTCGGTCATGGCGACGAAGCCCAGCTGAAACGCCTTTTCGGTCTCCGTCAGCGTCTCGCCGAGCGAATTCTTGAATGTGGTGTCGATCCGGTTCGACACCTCCGCGGCCTGCCCGGGATCGCGGATTTCGACCACGTAGACGCCGGCCTGGTCGCCGCGCCGCGGAAAGCGCGCCTTGATCGACTCGTTCAGATATTGCCAGTGAAAGAGAAACTGCGTCTCATCAACCTTGGCGTCTGCGCCATCGTAGATAGCGCGCAGGTTGAAGGTCCACGTGCCCGGATAGATCGTGCCGCGGATCGGAATCTGGTCGCCGACTTTCCACCCGTACTGGTCGGCGAGCTTGCGGCCCACCACCACGCCCTGCCGGTCGACCAGGAAGGCCTTCTTCTCCTCGGGCCTGAACACGTACTCCGGATACATGTCGAGGTACGTGGCTGCGTCCACCGCGAATTGCGGGAAGAAATTGCTCTCCGTGATGTAGACGCCGCCAAACCAGTTGGCCCAGGACACCGCCGACACGCCTTCGACCTGGCGGATCTTCTGCGCGTAGTTGAGCGGCAGCGAGAACACGAGTGAAATTGCGTTGCGGGTGATGAGCCGCGCCGACGACGTCGCTTCGGCGCCGGCGTACCAGGCTTCGACGATCGTGCGCAGCAGGCCGAACGCGACGATGGCAACGACGATGCCCACCATCGTGAGTGTGGTCCGCAACTTGTGCCGGAAGGCGTTTCGCAGGACCAGAGAGACGATGAACATGGCGGCGCGCGCGTGGTCAGTCGACCAGCACGCCCTTTTCCAGATGCACCAGGCGCCGCGCATGGCCCGCCGCCTTGGGGTCGTGCGTCACCATGATGATGGTTTTGCCCAGCTCGGTATTGAGTCGCTCGAGCAGGCCCAGGATTTCCTCGGCCGTGGTCCGGTCGAGGTCACCGGTCGGCTCGTCCGCCACGATCAGCGTTGGATCGGTGATCAAGGCGCGGGCAATGGCCACGCGTTGCTGCTGACCCCCCGAAAGTTCGTTCGGGTAGTGGTCCATCCGGTCAAGGAGCCCGACCAGTCCCATCGCGGTCTCGACGCGCTCGCGTCGATCGCGGCGCGAGAGGCGGGTGAGCTGGAGCGGCAGCTCGACATTCTGGAACGCGGTCAGCACCGGCATCAGGTTGTAGAACTGGAAGATGAAGCCGACGTGCGCCGCGCGCCACGCCGCGAGCTCGCCCTCCGTCAGTTGCGCAATGTCCACCCCGGCCACGCGTATTTCACCCGACGATGGCTTGTCGATGCCGGCGATGAGGTTGAGGAGCGTGGACTTGCCCGATCCCGATGGCCCCATCAGCGCAATGTAGTCGGCCACGGCAACGTCGAGGTTGATGTCCACCAGTACCGGGATGATCTGGTCGCCGCGCGTGTAGTACTTCGACAGCGAGCGGACAGCGACCAGAATTTCGCCGGAAGCCGCACCTGCCGCTGCACGCGCGGCAGCCGTCATGGCAGCCTCGGCCACGGCGTTATTTCGCAGCCTTGACGAGGGTACCGCTGACGAGTGCCGCATCGGGCCGCAGCACTGTCTTCTCGCCGCTCTTCGCCTCGCCGGTCACGGCCGTCAGGTCGCCAATCTTGATCCCCGCGGTGACGGGCACCGCCACGGCGCGCCCATCGCGGACCACGAAGACCACGGTACGGCCGTCGCGCTGCGTCAGGGCCTCGCTCGCCACCGCCACCAGCGGCTTCTGCTGTTCCGGCGTGATGTCCTGCGCGAGGAAGCTGACCTTGGCACTCATCTCCGGCAGGATCCGCGGATCGATGACATCGAATTGGACCTTGGTCATCACGGTGGCCTTGGCGCGATCCACCGTGGGGACCACGCGGCTGATGCGACCGCGAAAGCGCGTATCGGGCAGTGCGTCGAGAACGATCTCGGCCGGCTGGCCCACCTTGATCTTGGACAGGCTCGATTCGGCCACGTCGGCTTCGACCTCGAGCGTGCTCATGTCCGCCATCGAGACCACGGCCCCCTTCGAATCGGCGGCATTCGAAAACGGCGTCACGAGGTCGCCGACGTTCGCACTCTTCGACAGGATGACGCCGTCGAAAGGCGCACGGATGATGGTGTAGTCGATCGACACCAGCGCATTGCGGGCAATTGCCTGCGCGGAAGCGATGGTCGCTCGTGCATTGGCCACGCCCGCGACCGCCCGCTCGGCGCGCGCCTTCGCGGTATCGACGGAGGCCTCCGACACAAAGCCCTTGCCCAGGAGATCCTGGCTGCGCTTCAGTTGTGCCAGCGCGTCACGTTCCTCTGCCTGTGCCTGGTTGAGCGCCGCGGTAGCGGCATTGACGTTGGCCGCC
>JANNKR010000087.1:0-11402 GCA_031396395.1 Betaproteobacteria bacterium | reverse complement strand
AAAGGACCGCGCCGCGCTGGCGCGAGCCACGACCCGGCGGGCGGACCCGTGAGCAGCGCCCGGGACTTGGCCGAACGCAGGGCGCGTCTGGTCGCACAGGCGGAGCTGCAAAGGATGCAGGCGCTGCTGGCGTGGCACGACGTGCGCACGGTGATCTCGCCTCCGCGTCCGCCCAGCACGCCGGGCTCGCGCGCGTTCTCGATCGCCTCGAAGGTACTGGCGGTTGCGATCCCGATCTTCGGCATCGGGAAGATGCGGCGCGCGTTGCGCTACGTATCGCTCGGGATGATGGCGATGCGCGCGTTTCGGTCCTGGCGCGGGTAGGGGTTCTCGCAGGCGCGGATTGAGCCTGGCGAATGCAAAGGCGTTTGCGAGGCAGGCTGGTCTGCGCGGCGCGGTACCGTTTTCCAGGTCAAGTCGGGGTCAAATCGACGACCCCTCCAATTGACCTGGAAAACGGTCCCCCACCGCACAGACCAGCCGATCCCATTGGCAAGGTTTACCGGTTCGCACTGTCGCGGGGTCTTCCGCTGCATGCCGACGATTCCCGCTGTCGCCGGACTTTCCGCTGCGCGCCGAAGCTTTCCACCTTTGCCCGGATTTCCGCCACGCAAAACGGCGATGCGCGACGTGGCGTGGGGGACCACTTTCCGGTTGAATTGGAGGGGTCGTCGATTTGACCCCGACTTCAACCGGAAAGTGGTACCGCACGCCACGGCGCCGGCAAGACTGAATCAGCCACGCGAGGCTGAAGCCTCGCCTACGAAGCATGGCGTTGGTCAGAGGCCCAACTCCTGCCACAGCGCGTCCACCCGCGCCTTGACGGCCGCATCCATCGCAATGGGGCGCCCCCATTCGCGCGCCGTCTCCCCCGGCCACTTGTTGGTGGCATCGATGCCCATCTTGCTGCCCAGGCCTGCTGCAGGCGACGCGAAGTCGAGATAGTCGATCGGCGTGGACTCCACCAGCAGCGTGTCGCGCGCCGGATCCACCCGCGTGGTCAGCGCCCACACCACTTCCTTCCAGTCGCGGATGTCGATGTCGTCGTCCGTCACGATGATGAACTTGGTGTACATGAACTGCCGCAGGAAACTCCACACACCGAACATCACCCGTTTGGCGTGCCCCGGATACTGCTTCTTCATCGACACCACCGCCAGCCGGTACGAGCAGCCCTCCGGTGGCAGGTGGAAGTCGGCAATCTCCGGAAATTGCTTCTGCAGCAGTGGCACGAACACCTCGTTCAGCGCCACGCCCAGCATCGCGGGCTCGTCCGGCGGCTTGCCCGTGTAGGTCGAGTGATAAATGGGATCCCGCCGCATCGTGATGCGCTCGATCGTCAGGACCGGGAAGCGCTCGACTTCGTTGTAGTACCCCGTGTGGTCACCGAAGGGGCCCTCCATCGCCGTCTCGTAGCCCGTGGGATCCGCCGCGTCCGGCGCGATGAAGCCTTCCAGCACGATCTCCGCGGTGGCCGGCACCTGCAGGTCGTGACTGAGGCACTTGACGATCTCGGTGCGGCCACCCCGCAGCAGTCCGGCAAACTGATATTCGGACAATGAGTCCGGCACCGGTGTGACCGCGCCCAGGATCGTGGCTGGGTCGGCACCCAGTGCCACGGCGATGGGAAACGGCGTGCCCGGATGCGCCAGCGCGTGATCGCGGAAATCGAGCGCGCCACCGCGGTGGGCCAGCCAGCGCATGATCACCTTGTTGCGCGCAATCACCTGGTGCCGGTAGATGCCGAGGTTCTGGCGCTTCTTGTGCGGACCGCGCGTGACGGTGAGACCCCACGTGATCAATGGCCCCACGTCGCCCGGCCAGCAGGTCTGCACCGGCAGGCGCGCGAGGTCAACCTCCGCGCCCTCCCACACGACATCCTGGCACGGCCCCGAACTGCGCTCCTTGGGCGCCATGTCCAGCACCTTCATGAACACCGGCCGCGTGTTCTGCCATGCATCCTTCAGGCCTTTCGGTGGCTCGGGCTCCTTCAGGAACGCTAGCAGCTTGCCGATCTCGCGCAACGCGCTACGCCAGTCGTCGCCTTCGACTCCCATTGCGCGCGCGACCCGCTGCGGCGTGCCGAAGAGATTGCCCAGCACGGGAATCGTGCCGCCACCCGGGGCACGAAAATCGCCGGCCGGATGCAGGAACAGCAGCGCCGGTCCACCTGCCTTCAGCACGCGATCGCACAGCTCGGTCATCTCGAGCTTCGGGTCCACCGCCTGCGTCACGCGCCGCAATTCGCCGCCCGTCTCGAGCTGGTGGATGAAATCGCGCAGATCACGGTAGGCCATGGGTGCATTGTCTCGACGACGGATCGGTGCCGCGGCAAGTTGCGCGGCCGGTCCATTGTAACCAACGCCAGTCCACTAGAATGGCGGATGGGCAAAGGGCAGGACGAGCGTTTTCTGCAGGCGCGGCGCGTCGTCTTCGTGATTGTGCTGGCGGGCTACGTCCTCTCCTTCTTTCACCGGACGGCGCCGGCGGCGATCGCCGGCGAATTGACCCACGCCTTCGCGATCAACGCGGCCACGCTGGGTATGGTGGCTGCCACTTATTTCTTCGTCTACACGCTGTTGCAGATTCCGGTGGGCGTCCTGGCCGACACGCTCGGTCCGCGCCGGATCCTGACCTTCGGCTCGCTGATCGCGGGCCTCGGCTCCATCGCCTTCGCGTTAGCGCCGTCGTGGGAAGTGGTGGCGGCGGGACGCACGCTGGTCGGCATCGGCGTTGCAGTGGCCTTCATCGGCATTCTCAAGATCAGCGCGGTCTGGTTTCCCGCCAATCGCTTTGCGACACTGAACGGCATCACGCTCTTTGCCGGAAACCTGGGTGCGGTGATCGCCGGCGCGCCGCTCGCGTGGCTGGTCACGCAAACGTCGTGGCGCAACGTATTCCTGGGCCTCGCGGCGCTGTCGTTGGCGCTGGCCGCCGCAACGTGGTGGAAGGTGCGCGACCGCCCGCAGGACCTGGGGTTTGCGCCGGTCAACGTCGCCCCCGCACCGTCGGTCGCAGGGGCGCACTTGTCTGCGGCATTGCGGCAGGTGCTGGCCAATCCCGCGACGTGGCCCGGCTTCTTCGTCAATGTCGGAACAGGTGGCAGCTACCTCGCGTTTGCGGGTCTGTGGGCCGTGCCCTATCTCGTCGAAGTGCACGGCATGTCGCCCGTCACCGCCGCCCAGCACGGCAGCCTTATTCTGCTGGGGGTCGCATTCGGCGCGCTGGCGATCGGCATGCTGTCCGATCGGCTGGGCAGTCGTCGCGGCCTGATGCGCGCGTGCACGCTGCTGTTCGCGCTGTCGTGGCTGCCGTGGCTGCTGGATGTGCGGTGGCCGCTGCCCGCGACGCTCGTCTGGTTCCTGTTGATGGGATTGCTCATCCCCGGGTTCACGCTGTCGTGGGCCGTGGCCAAGGAGGTGAATCGGCCCGAGCACTCCGGCATGGCCACGTCGGTGGTCAATGTGGGCACCTTTCTGGGCACGGGCATCCTGCAGCCGTGGGTCGGTCATCTGCTGGACCGCGGTCGCGCGACAGGCGACAGCGCCCTGGCATGGCAGCACGCGCTGTGGCTGCTCGCCGGCAGCGCGATGCTGGGTGCCGCGGCGACGTGGCTGGTGCGCGAGCGTCCGCGCTCGTCAGTCCGATAGCGACGAGCACGCGCGGCCGGCCCTATTTCCGGCCGGCGTCGAGCTTGGGCGCCAGTTGCGCCTTCCAGTCCACGGGCCCGGTCTCGAAACGCTGCTTGAGCTTGGTCAACGACCATGCGTTGCCGCCCAGAAACATCCGGTAGAGCTCGTCGTAGCCTGGCCCGGCACCGTACCCGACGCCGGACATCACGACGCGGGTCGATGCAGGACCAAGCGACTCGAATTCGACGATCGAGACCACTTTCGCGAAGAGGTCGGCGTGCCTGAAATCCGGCGCTGCCTGCACATTGCGAAAGACGAGGAGGCGATCGGGCAACCGGGCGATGAACTGGTTCTTGATGTTGGTGCGGTCGCCGGCCTTCGCGTCGAGTCGGTACGCGGTTTCCATGACCGCGCCGACACTTGCGTCGCCCACGGCAAAGGGCACCGCCCATGTTTTCCAACCCTCAGTGGTTGAGAATGCCGCGAACGTGTCCCTGGCGGAGGCGGGCACGACCACGGCAAGCTGGAGCGTGCGGTCCCCGTTGGCTTCGACGAAGGACGAGTCGACGATATCCGGGAAGCCCGCCACCGCGCCGCGCGCGGAGAGCGCAACGCCCAGCAGGACCAGTGCCAGCACGACGCTTGTTTGAGCGTGTCGCATCACGTACTCCCCGCCGGATTGACCCGGCATCCGGTGTCATGCACCAGATGATCCCCAATTGCACGCCATGCGGCAAGCTTCTCGGCCAACGGCCGCGTGTACGCGGGACTGGTGGACGGCAACGCCAGCGTTTCGGCGCCCGGGAAACTGCCCAGCGCCAGCACCCGGGTGTCTGGCGCCAGCACCGGCGGCAGGCCGCACAGTTGCAAGGGAGGCGAACTCAGAACGAGCGCGGCCAGGCCTTCAGCCGGATCACGGCATCCAGCGCCACGCCGGCAAAGATCGCAAAGCCCAGCCAGTGATTGGACAGGAAGGCGCGAAAGCAGCGCTGGCGCTCGCGGGTTCGAATGAGCGTCAGGTGGTAGCACGCGAGGATCAGCGCCACCGCCAACCCGAACCAGTAGTTGACGCCGAATTGGAGCAGATGGCCCACCCACGCCATGCCGCCGAGGTAGATCGCGTAGCAAAGTGCAACCGCCAGCACGTCGAAGCGGCCGAAGGTCAGCGCGGACGTGCGCATGCCGAGTTTCGCGTCGTCGTCCCGGTCCACCATCGCGTACTCGGTATCGTAGGCGATGACCCAGAAGAGGTTGAGCGTGAACAGCACCCAGGCCATCCATGGCACGCGATCAAAGACGGCCGCATACGCCATCGGGATGCCGAACGAAAACGCGATGCCGAGAAAGGCCTGGGGCAACGCGAAGAAGCGCTTGAAGAACGGGTAGGCGATGCTGATGGCGAGGCCAGCCACGGACAGCAGCATCGTCGTCCGGTTGGTCGCCACCATGACCAGCGCGAAGCCAGCGAGCGCAAAGCCGGCGGCAACCGCCAACGCTTCCCATGGTGCGATCAGGCGCCTTGCCAGCGGACGTCCCGCCGTGCGCTGCACATGGGGATCGAAATCGCGGTCGGCCCAGTCGTTGAAGGCGCAGCCGGCACAACGCATCACGATCGTGCCAACCACGAACACCAGAACCTGCGTGCCGGTGGGGCGGCCCTGGGCGGCAATCCACAGCGCAGTAAGTGTGGGCCACAGCAGCAACAGGATGCCGATCGGCTTGTCGAGCCGTACCAGCTGTTCGTAGGCATCCAGGCGCTGCCGCCAGGTCAGCTGCGGCAGCGCCGCATGCCCGGCGGCCGGCGGCAATGGGTCGGACATGCTCACAGCGCGAGCGGCAGCTGCTTCTTCAATGGCCGGGGCGCGACCGCCGCCAGCAGTACATGCGGCGTGGGGTAGGCCAGGCGCACGCGCAGTTCGCGTGTCATCCGCACGTTGGACAGCCGCCGCGACTCGCTCATGAACGACAGCAGCATCGGCGCGATACGCTGCTCGGCCTCCTCCCAGGTCACGCGCGGCGGACGCGGCAGTTGATGCGCATCGGCGACCGCATCGAACCAGCTGCCCATCTGCATCTCGGCGTCGTCGGTCACGTTGTAGGCCCGGTTGGGCCGCCCGTGGAAGGTCGCCGCGATCGCGGCCCGGGCCAGGTCGTCGGCGTGGATGTGGTTGGTGAAGACGTCGTCTTCGGGGGCGAGCACCGGGGTGCCCTGGCGAATGCGCTCGAGCGGCAGCCGCGACTGCGCATAGATGCCGGGCGCGCGGATGATGGCCAACGTCACGCCGGACCGCGCGGCCCAGGTGCGCAGGCGCGCTTCCGCGGCCACGCGGCGGCGGGCGCGCGGCGTCTGCGCACGGGTCGGTCGCGTTTCGTCGATGCGCGCGCCGGCGCAATCGCCGTACACCCCTGACGTGGAAATATAGACAAACCGCCGGGGTATAATCTGCGCCCGCGACAGGGCCGCCAGCAGTCGTTGCGTACGTGGATCATCGTTGCCGTGGGCAGGTGGCGGCGCCAGGTGCACGACGGCATAGGGTGCGGCATTGAGGCGGCGCAGCGATGTCACATCGTCCAGATCCGCCACCAGCGGTACGATGCCGTGAGTGCGCAGCCTGGCCGCGTCATCCGCGCGCCGCGTAAGGCCCACCAGCTGCGCCCGTCCGCGCAGCATGTCGGCCATGCGCAGGGCGACATCACCGCAACCGATCAACAGTATTCTTTGCACGCTCGCGACTCGTGTTTCGCGCCACCGTGATGCTGCGGACTGCGCGAAACGGAATGGCCCGGATGACTTTTGAGATTACCATAAAGCCCAGCGATCACCGGTACGCGTGTGCCGCTGACGAAACCATCCTGTCGGCTGCCATGCGGGCCGACCTGCTGCTGCCCTACGGGTGTCGCAACGGCGCCTGCGGCACCTGCAAAGGGCGGATCCTGTCCGGTGATGTCGACTACGGCCCGCACCAGGCAGCCACGCTCACCGCAGACGAAAAGCGCACCGGGCTCGCGCTCTTCTGCTGCGCCAGGCCGCTGACCGACGTCGTGATCGAAGTCCGCGAAGTGCGGCGGGCCGGCGACATCCAGATCAAGCGGCTGCCTTGCCGCATCGAGTCGATCGAACGCGCCGCGCCGGACGTGGCCATCGTGCGCTTCAAGCTTCCGGCCAACGAGCGCCTCCAGTTTCTGGCCGGGCAGTACGTCGATTTCCTGCTGAAGGATGGCAAGCGGCGCAGCTTCTCGCTGGCCACTGCGCCGCACGACGATGCGCTGCTTGAACTGCACATCCGCCACGTGCCGGGCGGCTTTTTCACCGACCTTCTGTTCACGCAGTACAAGGGTCGCGAGATTCTTCGCTTCGAAGGTCCGCTGGGCTCGTTCTACCTGCGCGAGGACTCCACCCGGCCCATCATCTTCGTGGCCGGCGGCACCGGTTTTGCGCCGATCAAGGCGATGATCGAGCATGCGCTCCACAGCAAGGTGGACCGGCCGATGGTGCTCTACTGGGGCGCGCGGGCGCTGCCCGACCTGTACCTGCCCACCCTGCCCGGGCAATGGCAGACGGAGCACGCCAATTTCACGTACATCCCGGTGCTGTCCGATCCGCGCCCGGAGGACGCGTGGCCGGGACGAACCAGCTTCGTGCATGAGGCGGTGATCGCCGACTTCCCCGACCTGTCCGGGTACGATGTCTACGCCTGCGGCGGCCCCGGCATGATCGACGCAGCGCGGCGGGATTTCACGCAGCGCTGCACGCTGCCCAGCGAGCAGTTCTACGCCGACAGCTTCACCTACGCCGCCGAAACGGAAGCCCGGACCTAGTGGCCTGTAGCGCCCGCTTCGCGACCACGCGGATGGCCACGGACAGGCGCATACTCCGCGCGTCATGAGCGTGCCGCGACCAGCATCGGCGTGGTTGCCGCCCACCGGGTGGACCTGCATTCTCGTCGTCGTAGCGCTCGCAGGCGCGGCGCTGCGGATCGATCAGTTTGCCGCACAGGTGCTGCTGGACGACGAATGGCATGCCGTCCACCAGGTGCTGCGCCGCGGTCCTGCCGCGATGTTCTTCGATTTCGGCTTCTCGGATTACAGCATCCCGCTCGGGATCCTCGACTGGACCATCGCCCATACGATCGGTTTGTCCGAAACCGCCATGCGGGTGCCGATGCTGCTTTGCGGCCTCGCCACGCTGGTGCTCTTCCCGCTCTATGTCGCGCGTCGATTCGGACCGCCGACGGCCGCTGCCTTTGCCGCATTGCTCGCGATCTCGCCGCTGCTCATTCTGTACAGCCGGACGGCACGTCCTTATGCCATCACATTGCTGCTCGGCTGGATCGCGCACGCGGCGTTTGCGCGCTATGCAGGCGCGATGCATGGGCGCGGCGGTGCCGGCATCGCCTACGTCACCGCGGCTGCGGCGGCCGCATGGCTGCACCCCATCGTCGCACCCTTCGTGCTTGCCCCGCTGCTCTACGCGATCGCCAGGCTGCCGGCCACGCCGCGCGCGCAGCGCCGCCGACATTGCATGCGACTGCTGCAGGTGATCCTGCCCGCCGGCATCGTGATGGCGGCACTGCTGCTGCCTCCGCTGCTTGCCAATCCGACGTCGATGTCGCTCAAGAGCGGCATCGACATGGTGGACACGGGGACGCTGGTGGGCGTCTGGTACGCATGGCTGGGGACGCCGTCGAGCCTGGTCGTGGCGATGTGCATGGCGTTTGCGGCTTACGGCGCGCGTGCTGTCTGGCAGACGTTGGCGGAGGCCCGCACCGCGATGCTGGGCATCATCCTGACCCTGCTCGCGCTGGTGGCAACGCGCCCGATGTGGAGTTTCATGCCGCTGTCGATCGCGCGCTACCTGCTGCCTTTCCTGCCGCTGCTGCTGCTCGTCGTGGCCGTCGGCGCCGTCCGCCTGGCGCACCGGATTGCGACACCACCCGCGCCGGCTCGGCAGTTCGGCGGACTGTTGGTGGCATTGCTGCCCTGCATCGCGCTAGCATCGCAGTCACCACTGTTTGAAATCCTCCGGCGACCCAGTGCGCAATCGCTGCACCTTGTCCATCACTTCGACTTCAGGCCTGCGATGAACCCGTATGTCCCCCACCTCGAGGGCATCCCGCTGTCGCCGTTCTGGGCCGGGCTCGCAACGCACCCTCGCGGCAGTCTGCGCGT
The DNA here is from genome assembly GCA_031396395.1 of Betaproteobacteria bacterium. Taxonomy (GTDB): domain Bacteria; phylum Pseudomonadota; class Gammaproteobacteria; order Burkholderiales; family Casimicrobiaceae; genus VBCG01. The sequence continues at coordinate 2,601 of JANNKR010000087.1, read as the reverse complement.
TGCCGCCGCACCGTTCTATTTCGAGAGCTACGACTGGGCTGCGCCACGCTGGGAGCAGGCCAGCGGACAGACCGTGCTTCCGGGTTTCGTCACCGGACTGTGCGTCGACCAGCGCTGGGGCGAGGTGCCACCCGATCCGCGTTTCCGCTTCGATAACGCGGTGCATCTGGCCGACCGCGCGCAGCTAGCCCGACGCGGCATCGACTACGTGGTCTGGCAAAAGCCCTACATGCGCCCGCAGGACGGCCAGCCCGTGCCGATCGGCGGTGATACCGCGTTCTGCGAGCGCGCCATGCTGGCCGCTTTCGGCACTCCCGTCTACGAGGATGCCTACCTGATCGCTTTCCGGGTGACACCACCGGTCGCCGGCGGCGATGCTGCACGGTAAACGCATCGTCGTCGTGATGCCCGCGTATCACGCGGGCCGCACGCTGCGGGCCACGTGGCGCGACCTGCCGCACGACATCGTCGACGAAGTCATACTCGTCGATGACTCCAGCAACGACGACACGGTGGCGGTGGCCGAGTCGCTCGGCATCACAGTCATCGTGCATCCGCTCAACCGGGGCTATGGCGGCAACCAGAAGACCTGCTACACCGAGGCGTTGAAGCGCGGCGCGGACATCGTGGTCATGGTGCACCCCGACTACCAGTACGACCCGCGCATGGTCACCGCCATGGCGGGGATGGTGGCCACCGGCATCTACGACATGGTGATCGGTTCCCGCATACTCGGCGGCGGCGCGCTCGTGGGCGGCATGCCGCTGTGGCGCTACGTGGCCAACCGGATCCTGACGACGTTTCAGAATCTGCTGCTTGGCGCCCACCTGTCCGAATACCACTCCGGCTATCGCGCCTATGCGCGGTCGCTGCTGGACGAATTGCCGTGGTCGGACAACTCCGATGACTTCGTGTTCGACAACCAGATCCTTGCCCAGACGATCATCGGCGGATATCGCGTCGGCGAGGTGTCCGTTCCCACGCGCTACTTCGCCGAGGCAAGCTCGATCAATTTTGCGCGTGCAGTCCGGTACGGCTTCGGTGTCGTCGGCACCACGTTGCTGGCGCTGCTCGCGCGCACCCGAATTTATCGCCATTCCATGTTCGTTGCGCGCGCCCCGGCCGACCGGCAGTTACGGCTCAATCTATGAGCATTCGCCCGGCTTGCGCGCAAGCGCAAAGAACTCGTGGCCTCGGCCGGTCATGTGCCGGAAGAACCGGAACTGCAGCCGGTTGAGCGGGCGCCACAGGACGGCGCTGGCGTCGAGAAGCCGCGAGAACAGCGAGAGATCCCACGCATTGACGGTGGCACTGGCCATGGTTGCGGCAGCCTTGTCATCGACGCGATCCGGTGGCCGCTTGAGGCGCGTGTAGACCCGCCGCATCGCCCAGTAGACGGGAAACGTGAAGTCCCAGAACGCCTCCGCCTGCAGGCCGGCGAGAGCAAGCTTGTGCGTCAATTCGGCCACCGTGTAGCGGCGAAAGTGTCCATAGAATTCATCGTCCCAGCGCCACTCGCGCGGATTGCCGGGGACCGCCAGCAACAACCGTCCACCGGGACGCAGTAGGCCCGCGACGGCCTGCAGTGCCGCCTGGTCGTCCTCGATGTGCTCGAGGACGTCCCACATGATGATGCAGGCGAAACTGCCACGGACATCGGCCAGCGCCTGCTGGCGCACTTCAACGCCGGGAAAGCGCGCGAGATTGGCAACGGCCTGCGCAATGGCTGCATCGGAAAAATCGATCGCAAGGCCCGTCCAACCCCGGCGGGCGAGATGGACGCTGACATCGCCCCTGCCGCACCCGACCTCGAGGAACGGTCCCTGGATGCCATGGCTCTCGATGAAACGGTCGAGGCACAGGAACATGTGCTGCTTGAGCGGACGAAAATTGGCCATGGCGCCGGGCTCGGTTCGATTCGGTCGCCGCAGGGCACCGCAGCGTGAATGCTGCTACCGGGGCCCTGCGTTCAGTGCCGCGAGCGAGAGCCTGAGCGCTGCCTGGAGATGGACGTTGGCCTCGTCGTGCCGCTCGAGTCGCGCCAGCATCTCGCCCAGCGCCATGTGCGTGCGCCAATGCGCATCGAGCGCAAGGCTGGCCTCGTAGTACGTCTGCGCCTTGCCCCATAGTGATTCGCGCTCGCACAGGCGGCCCAGCGCGTAGAGCAGCGTGGCATCGGTGTTGTGCGCCAGCAGCCACCGCTCCGCCGTCTGCAGCTGCGCCGTGGCGTCGGCAGCACGGCATTGCGCGTAGAGTACGGCGAGATCGGCATCCCAGTTGCGGTCGAGCGCACGCACGACGATCTCCGCCGCTTCGCGATCGCCCCCCAATGCCAGGAACGCGGTAGCGGCAGCACGTGCGACCTTGGGGTCGGTACGGTCGTCATCGGGGATGCGATTCCAGTAGGCGCGCAATCCGACTGCGTCGATCCGCTGCTGGGTCAGCGCCTGCGCATAGGCCGTGGTGCGCAACAGGTTGCCCTGCGTCGCATCGTAGACCTTGCGCTTGACCAGCTGCTCCACGAGTGGAGGCACATCCGCATGCCGTCCCGCGTTGATGGTGGCGCGCAATTCGAGCTTGAGCGCCGCCGTGTGCAGGCCG